>NZ_JAKZFK010000018.1:0-97144 GCF_022549315.1 Aeromonas sp. MR16
CAAGGTGAGCAGTGGGAAGAGAGACAGCAGGTGTTGAAAGGCTTGAGTATCCATGATGGTGGCCTTCAGGGGGATGACCTATTTCAAGGTTAGCCTTTCAACACGTAATTGGGACAGCGCCTTTTTTTATGCCTCATGGTTTTCCCCCTCAGCTCACCGCCAGTGCCCCCTCGGGGCGGCGTCCGACCAGCCAGAGTGCCCCGCCGATCAACAAGCCTGCCAGGGCAAAGCTGGCCTGCATGGCGAACGCCAGATCCGCCGCCATGGCCGTGGCCAGGCTGTGCGTGCCGGCCAGGCTGGCAAAGAGGCCACCGAGCCCGGCGGCCCCCGTCAGCTGGCCCAGATTGCGCGACAGGGTCAGCAAGCCGGCCACGGCCCCCCTCGTCTGCTCGCTCGCAGCCCCCACCAGGGCACTGTTGTTGGCAGTCTGGAACAGGGCATAGCCGGCGGTCAGCAGCAAGATGGGCAGCAGATAACCGAGCGGGCCCAGCCCGCTGCTCAGGGTCGCCAGCCCGAGGGCCGCGCTCGCCATGGCCATCAGCCCGAGCCGTACCACCCGCCGCGCACCTACCCTGTCCACCAGCCAGCCGGCGGGCATCCCCGTCAGGGCCGCCAACAGCGGCCCGCCCGAGATCATGAGCCCGACCGTCCCCAGATCGAGGCCGAACGCTCCCCGCAGGTAGAAGGGGCCGATCAGCAGGCTCGCCACCATCACGCTGGCCACCAGGGCACTGGCGAGCAGGCCGCCGCGCAGGCGGGGCTCGGCCAGCAGCGCCAGCGGCAACAGGGGGGAGCAAGCGAGGCGCTCGCGGCGCACGAACAGCGCGGCGACGAGCAGCGCCCCCACCCCCCAGCAGAGCGCCAGCACGCCCCCCGAGGTCAGCGCCAGCCCGTAGCAGAGCAGCGCCATCACCAGCATCAGCAGGCGCGCCAGGGCGATGCTTTCCTTTTTCGGCGGTGCACCCTCCACAGGCAGGCCGAGCAGGCCGGCCCCCAGCCCCAGCAGGCTGACGGGCACCAGCAGCAGGAAGGGCGCCTGCCAGCCGAACGTACCTATCAGCAGGCCACCGAAGGAGGGGCCAAGGGCAGTGCCGCAGGCCGACAAAGTGCCGAGCAGCCCCATGCCCCAACCCCGCCGCGCCGGCCCCACCAGCTGCCCCACCATGGCCAGCGCGAGCACCAGCATGCAGGCCGCCCCGGCCCCCTGCAGGGCCCGCGCCGCGATCAGCCAGCCGAGGGAGGGCGCCAGGGCGCACAACAGGGAGGCCAGCGCAAACAGCCCAAGGCCCCAGAGCAGCAGGCGACGCCGGCCGAGCCGGTCACCGAGCCGCCCGGCCACCACCGTCAGGCAGGTGAGCCCCAGCAGGTAGGCCACCAGCACCCACTGCACGCCGGCAAAGGGCACGGCAAACGCCTGCTCCAACGCCGGCAGCACCATGTTGGCCATGCTCCCCGCCAGCATGGGCAACAGGGTGGCGAGCCCGAGCGCCAGCAGGCCGAGGCGGCGAACTAGAGGGGGCGAAAGAACGATATTGTGTGGCATGGACATGAGCTCCGGCGGATTAGGATGCCGACAAGGCTAGCCAGCAAGCTGAACCGGCGGAAGACGCACGACTTGCAGCTTATAGCTGCACGGCACGCCATATGAAGGCGCCCATTCTCGCGTATGATGAGACGAGAGGCATCGCCATGAGGCGGTCACCCTGAAGGCTCGGCGAGGCAAAGATCATGAGCACACCCGATTTCAATCTGCTGCTAACCCTGGAGGCGCTGCTCGATGAGGGCAGCGTGGCCGGCGCCGCCAGACGGCTGCGGCTCAGCCCCTCCGCCATGAGCCGGGCGCTGGCCCGGCTGCGCGCGACCACGGGGGATCCCCTGCTGGTGCGGGCCGGCCGGGGGCTGGTGCCTACCCCCCGCGCTTTGGTCCTGCGCGAGCAGGTCAGCCAGCTGGTACAGGAGGCCGAGGCCGTGCTGCGCCCCCAGCAGGAGGTGGATCCGGCCAGCCTGGTGCGCACCTTCCGGCTGAGGGCCAGCGACGGTTTCGTGGAGAGCGTCGGGGCGGCCCTGCTGACCCGGCTCGCCACCGAGGCGCCCGGGGTGCGGCTGCATTTCATGGCCAAGCCCGACAAGGAGAGCCACGCCCTGCGCGGCGGTGAGCTGGATTTCGAGACCGGGGTGATCGGCGCCAACACGGCGCCCGAGCTGCACACCCAGGCGCTGTTCCAGGATCGCTTCGTCGCCGTAGTGCGCCCCGGTCATCCCCTGTGCGAAGGCCCCCTGACCGCCGCCCGCTATGCCGCCGCCCGCCACATCATGGTGTCACGCCGAGGGCAGGAGCACGGCCCCGTCGATGAGGCGCTCGCCGTCTTCAAGCTGGAGCGCACCATCACCACCCTGGTGCCGGGGTTTGCCACTGCGCTGGCGCTGGTGCGGGGCAGCGATCTGGTGGCCACGGTGCCCGCCCTGCACTGCGCCGCCCTGCACGCCGATCTGGTGGCCCTGCCCCTGCCCTTCCCCTTGCCCAAAATCACCCTGGCCCTGCTCTGGCATCCCCGGCTGGATGCCGATCCGGCCCACCGCTGGCTGCGCCATCTCATCCGCGAGACCTGCGCCCGCGCGCCCTATCAAACGCCACAGCCAACGCGCTGATCCCGGGGCAGCTCCCCGCGTGGGAGCGTGCGATAAACACCTCCTCGCCGAGGTGTTTTTTCATCATGGTTGGCGAGCCAGGCCACCCAGCCGAATGATGAAAGTGAACGAGCTGCGGCCCACGAACGAGCCGCCGGTCTATCGCCACCCTCCCCGCCTGAGTGCCGACCCACCGACGGTGGCCGCCACCCCCTCATTGCCATTTGGCACGCCACCAGCCTAATTGCACCACTGGTATACCCATTTATGCATAGCTTCCTATTTCACCAGCTTACCTCTGAGGGGATATATAAATAGACACTTGATTTGCATCAATTGCCCGCCCCCCGTGACTGGGTAGCCTAACGCCAGAATGACGTTTTATTACTCCAAATCAGAGGCAATCATGAGCAAAGTCAGACTGGCCGTCATAGGGAACGGCATGGTGGGGCACCGCTTCATCGAAGAGTTGATCGAGCGGGCCGATCCGGGCCGGTTCGAGATCACCGTCTTCGGTGCAGAACCCCGTCCCGCCTACGATCGTGTCCATCTCTCCTCCTACTTCTCCCACCACACCAGCGAAGATCTCTCCCTCGTCAAACCCGGTTTCTACGAGAAGCACGGCATCCGTCTGCTGCTCGGCGAGGCGGTGAAAAAAATCGACAGGGCGGCCCGCGAGGTGCACTCCAACAAGGGCACCGTGGTCAGCTATGACAAGCTGGTGCTGGCCACCGGCTCCTACCCCTGGGTGCCGCCCATCCAGGGCAGCCAGCACCACGAGTGCTTCGTCTATCGCACCATCGAGGATCTGAAGGCCATCCGCAGCGCCGCCAAGAGCGGCAAGAGCGGTGTTGTGGTGGGTGGCGGTCTGCTCGGGCTGGAGGCGGCCGGTGCCCTCAAGGCGCTGGGCCTCGAGACCCACGTGGTGGAGTTCGCCCCTGTGCTGATGGCGGAGCAGCTCGATGGCCAGGGCGGCCAGCTGCTGCGCCGCAAGATCGAGTCCATGGGCGTGCAGGTGCACACCAGCAAGAGCACCAGCGAGATCCTGATGCACGGCGGCAAGGAGGCCAAACACCGCCTCGCCTTCGCCGACGGCAGCGCGCTTGACGTGGATGTGGTGGTCTTCTCCACCGGCATACGTCCGCAGGACACCCTTGGCCGCTACTGTGAGCTGGCCATCGCCGAGCGCGGCGGCGTCGCGGTCGACGATCACTGCCTCACCTCGGATCCCGACATCTATGCCATCGGCGAATGCGCCGCCTGGCAGGGTCGCTTCTTCGGCCTGGTGGCGCCGGGTTACAAGATGGCCCAGATCACGGTGGATCACCTGCTCGGCGGCGACAGCCGCTTCGAGGGGGCGGACATGAGCGCCAAGCTCAAGCTGCTCGGCGTCTCCGTCGGCTCCATCGGCGATGCCCACGGCCGTACACCCGGCAGCCACAGCTATGTGTTCCAGGACGATCAGGCCGGGGTCTACAAGCGGATAGTGGTGAGCGAAGACAACAGTCGCCTGCTCGGCGCCGTGCTGGTCGGTGACGTGGATGACTACGGCAACCTGCTGCAGCTGATGCTCAACGCCATGCCGCTGCCATCCCACCCGGACACCCTGATCCTGCCCGCCTATGCCGGTGCCAAGCCGACCCTGGGGGTCGATGCCCTGCCATCCACCGCCCAGATCTGCTCCTGCTTCGACGTCTCCAAGGGCGACATCGCCCAGGCGGTCGCCGAGGGCCACACCACCCTGGCCGCCATCAAGCAGCACACCAAGGCCGGCACCGGTTGCGGCGGCTGCGTGCCGCTCATCAGCCAGGTGCTTAACGCCGAGCTGGTGAAGCAGGGCATCGAGGTCAACAACCACCTCTGCGCCCACTTCCCCCACTCCCGCCAGGAGCTGTTCCACCTGGTCAAGGTGGAAGGGATCAAGAGCTTCGACGAGCTGCTGGCCAGGCACGGCCAAGGCTATGGCTGCGAGGTGTGCAAACCCACGGTCGGCTCCATCCTCGCCTCCTGCTGGAACGGCCATGTGCTGAGCCCGCAGAACACCCAGCTGCAGGACACCAACGACATCTTCCTCGGCAACATGCAGAAGGACGGCAGCTACTCCGTCATCCCTCGCATGGCCGGTGGTGAGGTGACGCCGGAAGGCTTGCTGGCGGTGGCCGAGGTGGCCCGCGACTACCAGCTCTACACCAAGATCACCGGCGCCCAGCGCATCGGCCTGTTCGGTGCCCAGAAGGACGATCTGCCCGCCATCTGGCGGAAATTGCTGGCCGCCGGCTTCGAGACCGGCCAGGCCTACGCCAAGGCGCTGCGCATGGCCAAGACCTGCGTCGGCAGCACCTGGTGCCGCTTCGGCGTGCAGGACAGCGTCGGCCTCGGGGTCTTCCTCGAGAACCGCTACAAGGGCATCCGCACCCCGCACAAGATGAAGTTCGGTGTCTCCGGCTGTACCCGCGAATGCGCGGAAGCCCAGGGCAAGGACGTCGGCATCATAGCCACGGACGCGGGCTGGAACCTCTATGTGGGCGGCAACGGCGGCATGAAGCCGCGCCACGCCGATCTGCTGGCCTCCGATCTCGATCGCGAGACGCTCATCAAGCTGATCGACCGCTTCATGATGTTCTACGTCACCAGCGCCGACAAGCTGCAGCGCACCTCGGTCTGGCTCGGCAACCTGGAAGGGGGCGTCGACTACCTGCGCGAGGTGATAGTCGACGACAAGCTGGGACTGAATGAGACCCTAGAACGTGACATCCAGGTGCTGATCGACGGCTACGAGTGCGAGTGGTCCCGCACCCTGAATGAAGAGGAAGCACTCAAGCGTTTCAGCCACTTCATCAACAGCGGCAAACGCGACCCTGACGTGCAGTTCGTCAGCGAGCGTGACCAGCACAGGCCCGCCACCCCGGCGGAGCGCATCCCCGTCTACCAGATCGAAGTGGAGAGCAAATGATGAAATTCGCCTGTCAACTGAACGACATTTTCCCTGGCACCGGGGTTTGCGCCCTGATCGAAGGTCGTCAGATCGCGCTGTTTCGCCCGAGCGAGGCGGCCGAGGTGTTCGCCATCGACAACCGGGATCCCTTCTTCGCCGCCAACGTGCTGTCGCGCGGCATCATCTGTGAACACGACGGCGCGCTCTGGGTCGCCAGCCCGCTCAAGAAGCAGCGCTTTCGCCTGAGCGACGGCCACTGCTTCGAGAATCCGGCCATGTCGATTGCAGCCTATGCCGTTGAAGTGCGTGACCAGCAGGTCTGGGTCGCCGTCTAATCCCATACACATCAGGGCGGCCTGCGGGCGGCCCGTTTAAAGAGAACCAACATGTATACCGACACCATCAACAAGTGCGCCGCCAACGCGGCCCGCATCAACCGCTTCGAGCGGGACGACAAACTCGGCTTCTGGCTGAGCTCCGCCATGGCGGGGGCCTATGTGGGCCTCGGCATCATCCTCATCTTCACTCTGGGCAACCTGGTGGATCCGGCCATCCGTCCGCTGGTGATGGGGGCCACCTTCGGCATCGCCCTGACCCTGGTGATCATCGCCGGCTCGGAGCTGTTCACCGGCCACACCATGTTCCTCACCCTGGGGGTGAAGGCGGGCAAGATCTCCATGGGGGATCTGCTGCGCATCCTGCCCCAGACCTGGGCCGGCAACCTGCTCGGCTCCATAGCAGTGGCGCTGATCTACTCCTACGGCGGCAGCCTGCTGCCGGACGCGGGCAGCCTGGCCCACAAGGTGGCGCTGGGCAAGACCCAGGCGCCGGCCCTGACCCTGTTCATGAAGGGGGTGCTGTGCAACTGGCTGGTCTGCCTCGCCATCTGGATGGCGCTGCGCACCGAGGGCGCAGCCAAGTTCATCGCCATCTGGTGGTGCCTGCTGGCCTTCATCGCCTCCGGTTATGAGCACTCGATCGCCAACATGACCCTGTTCGCCCTCTCCTGGTTCGGCGCCCACTCCGAGGCCTACACCCTGGGCGGCATAGGCCACAACCTGCTGTGGGTCACCCTCGGCAACACCGTCTCCGGCGCGCTCTTCATGGGCCTCGGCTACTGGTATGCCACCCCGAAGGCGGAGCGTCCCGTCCCAGTGACCGACGCCAGCGCCACCGTCAGCCAGACCCAAACCGCCTGATCCGGAGGTCCCATGGACTACTTGCCCATCTTTTGCCGACTCGACAACAAACCCGTGCTGCTGGTTGGCGGCGGTGAGGTGGCGGAGCGCAAGGCGCGCCTGCTGCTGGACGCCGGCGCCCGACTGACGGTGGTCTCCCCCGCGCTCGACTCCGAGCTGGCTGGGCTGGCCGCCGGCGGGACCATCGACTGGCTCACCGCCGAGTTCGAGCCGGCGCAGCTGACGGGCAAGTGGCTGGTGGTGGCCGCCACCGACAGGCGCGAGGTCAACGCCCTGGTCTATCAGAGCGCGAACCAGGCGGGCATCTTTGCCAACGTGGTGGACGATCCCAAGCGCTCCAGCTTCATCATGCCGTCGATCATCGACAGATCGCCGCTGATGGTGGCCATCTCCTCCGGCGGCAAGGCCCCGGTGCTGGCCCGTTTGCTGCGCGAGAAGCTGGAGGCCCTGCTGCCCCAGCACCTCGGCGCGGTGGCGACCTTTGCCGGCGGCCTGAGAGACAGGGTCAAGGCCCGCTTCGCCAGCATGGGGGAGCGACGCCAGTTCTGGGAGCGGCTGCTCGGTGCCGACCGGCTCGGTCAGGCGCTGGCGCGCGGCGACAAGGCCGCCGCCAACCAGCTGGCCGACGCGCTCTTTGCCGAGGATGCCGGTGCCAAGGGCGAGGTGATCCTGGTGGGCGCCGGCCCCGGCGATCCCGGCCTGCTCACCCTGCACGCCCTGCGCCAGATGCAGCAGGCGGATGTGGTGGTCTATGACCGGCTGGTGTCGGACGAGGTGATGGCGCTGGTGCGGCGCGATGCCAGACGCATCTTCGTCGGCAAGCAGGCGGGCAACCACTGCGTGCCCCAGGAGGGCATCAACCAACTCTTACTGGAGGAAGCCAGGAAGGGGCTGCGGGTGGTGCGGCTGAAGGGCGGCGATCCCTTCATCTTCGGCCGGGGCGGTGAGGAGCTGGAGACGCTAGTCGGCAGCGGCGTGGGCTTCCAGGTGGTGCCGGGGATCACGGCGGCGAGCGGCTGCGCCGCCTACGCGGGCATCCCCCTCACCCACCGGGATCACGCCCAGAGCGTGCGCTTCGTCACCGCCCACGGCAAGGGGGGCGCCCAGGATCTCGACTGGCCCCTGCTGGCCCGGGATCGGCAGACCCTGGTGTTCTATATGGGGCTTTCATCCTGTGGGGTGATCCGTGAGCGACTGATGGCCCACGGCAAGGCCGGCGACACCCCGGTGGCACTGATCGAGCGCGGCACCCAGCCAAGCCAGCGGGTCATTCGTGGCACCCTCGACCAGCTGCCCAAACTGGCGGTCGGGGTCGAGAGTCCGGCCCTCATCATGGTCGGCTCGGTGGTGACCCTGGCCGACCAGCTCGCCTGGTTCGGTCAGGCCAGCGACCCGCTGCAGACGATGGCATCCGCCTGATCCGGCGCCCATCGCCCCTGTATTGCAAACGCCACCCAGAGGGTGGCGTTTTTTTACTGCATTTACAGTCATAACCTATTGTTTTGGGTCTGGTATCCTATGGGGCACGGCCATCCGGCCAACCGAATTCAGGAATCTTGTTGCATGTCTCTCCCCCCCAAGAACAGCGCCAAGCAGCGTGAACACGACAGATCCCGCATCCTCACCCTGCTGCTGGCCGACGATGCCCTCACCGACAGCCTGCTGGATCCGCAGGGGGTGCAGGACGCCGAGCTGCGGGATCAGACCAGCGAGCTGACGCGTCTGGTCAACAGCCTGCCGGCCGCCGACGTCGCCGATGCGCTGGAATCCCTGCCGCCGGACGAGCGCCACGTGCTCTGGCAGCAGGTGGACCCGGAGAGGCATGGCCAGATCCTGGTCGAGGCATCGGAGACGGTGTGGGACAGCCTGATCAGCGGCATGAGCGACAAGGCGCTGCTGCACGCCCTGCGCACCCTCGACATCGACGATCAGATCTACCTCGGCCAATACCTGCCCCGCAACCTGATGGGGCGGCTGCTCACCTCCATGGCCCCCGACCAGCGCGACCGGGTGCGGGAGGTGATCCGCTACGGCAAGCACACGGTCGGCGCCATGATGGACTTCGAGCTGATCACGGTGCGGGCCGACATAAGCCTGGCGACGGTGCAGCGCTATCTGCGCCAGCTCGGCAAGATCCCCACCAACACCGACAAGCTGTTCGTCACCGACAGGCGCAACCGGCTGCAGGGGGAGCTGCCGCTCACCACAGTGCTGCTGCACAAGCCGGATACCAAGGTGGGGGACGTGATGGAGCGCAACCCCGTCACCTTCGATCCGGAAGACAACGACGAGGCCGCGGCCCGCACCTTCGAGCGGGACGATCTCATCTCCGCCGCCGTGGTGGATGGCAAGGGCAAGCTGATGGGCCGGCTCACCGTCGCCGAGGTGGTGGATCTGGTCTATGAGGAGAGCGACACCGATCTGCGCCGCATGGGGGGGATCAGCGAGGATGAAGATGTCTTCGCCCCGGTCAGCAAGGCGGTCAAGACCCGCTGGGCCTGGCTCGCCCTCAACCTCTGCACCGCTTTCATGGCCTCGCGCGTCATCGGCCTGTTCGAGCACAGCATCTCGCAGCTGGTGGCGCTGGCGGCGCTGATGCCAATCGTCGCGGGGATCGGCGGCAACACCGGCAACCAGACCATCACCATGATAGTGCGGGCGCTGGCGCTGCAGCACATACAGCCGGGTAACGTCTCCTTCCTGCTGTGGCGCGAGCTCGGGGTGGCGCTGGTCAACGGCCTGGTGTGGGGCGGCACCATGGGAGTCGCCACCTACTTCCTCTATCAGGATGCGGCGCTGGGCGCCGTGATGACCCTGGCCATGATACTCAACCTGCTGGTCGCGGCCCTGATGGGGGTCATCATCCCCATGACCATGACCCGCCTCGGCCGGGATCCGGCGGTGGGGGCCAGCGTGATGATCACCGCCATCACCGACACCGGCGGCTTCTTCATCTTCCTCGGGCTGGCGACCCTGTTCCTGCTATAGCGGCGAAGGTCTGCCTCGATGAAGAAGGGAGCCTGTACGGCTCCCTTCTTTCCTGTGAGGCGCCAAGTCGTTGTCGAACATGGAAATGCATCCTGCACCCCGGCCGCAAAAGCGGCGATTCCTTGACCAGAACAAGGAATATTCGTTGAAATGCCCCCCTCACTCCTTATACTGGATCCCACCTGTTTCCAGCGGTGGATCTGACTCAATGGAATACAATACTTCAGAACTGTGCGACATCTATCAGGACATGGTGGATGTACTCGAACCCATGCTCTGCTCCTTCGGCGGACGCGCCTCCTTCGGCGGTGTCATCACCACGATCAAATGCTTCGAATCGAACGGCCTGATCCGTGAACTGGTCAAGGAGAACGGTGTCGGTCGCGTGTTGCTGATCGACGGCGGCGGCTCCATGCGCCGGGCGCTGATCGACAGCGAGATCGCCACCACGGCGGCGGAAAATGGCTGGGAAGGCATCGTCTGCTACGGCTGCGTGCGTGAGGTCGACATCCTGGAGGATCTGGACATCGGCATCCAGGCCCTGGCGGCCATCCCGGTCGGTGCCGACCACAAGGACGTGGGAGAGACCGATCTGCCGGTCAACTTCGGTGGCGTCACCTTCCTGCCGGATGATCACCTCTATGCCGACACCACGGGAGTGATCCTCTCCCCCGATGCACTCGACATCGAGTAAGCAAACACAGACTGAAGATGGGAGCCTTGGCTCCCATTTTTTATGGCCGTCTTTATATGGCGGTAAGCGACTGAAAAAAGATAAAAAAAGAGGGCCAGTAAAAACTGGCCCCTTAACTGGAAGCAATGTGAGCAATGTCGTGCCTTCACAAGAAGTCCATCACGTTGGAACGAATGAAGTCTTTCCCGGAAAACAAGTTAACAATAATCATTCTCATTTAACTGTGCAAGTCTTATTTACCAGAAATGCAAAAAAATGACCACCCTGGGGTGGTCACTCTTCATCAGGCCTGACGGCTCGCGGTCTGCAAACCGGCTATGCCGGCCTCCCCCACCAGCTTGCGGCTGAGGTAGCGCAGCAGCACGCCGTAGAGCGGCACAAACAATCCCAGGCTTATCAGCAGCTTGAATACATAATCCACTGTCGCTATCTCGACCCAGTGCTCGGCCATGAAGGGATCCGTGCTGCGCCAGAAGGCGATGCTGAAGAAGGCGATGGTGTCCACCAGGTTGCCGAACAGGGTCGAGGCGGCCGGCGCCACCCACCAGGCCCTGAGCAGCCGCAAGCGGTTGAACACCACCACGTCCATGAACTGACCCACCAGATAGGCCATGAAGCTGGCCAGGGCGATGCGCGCCACGAACAGGTTGAACTCGGCCAGGTTGCCCATGCCCTGATAGCTGCCCTCGAAGAACAGCACAGAGAGCACGTAGGAGACCGCCAGCGCGGGCAGCATCACTGTCTGGATGATCTTGCGCGCCAGCCCGGCGCCGAAGATCCGCACCGTCAGATCGGTGGCCAGGAAGATGAACGGAAAGCTGAAGGCCCCCCAGGTGGTGTGGAAGCCAAAGACGGTGATCGGCAGCTGCACCAGATAGTTGCTGCTGGCGATGATCAGGATGTGGAACAACGAGAGGCGCACCAGCGCCGTCTGGTGCTGAGCAGGGGTCAGATTCATGTTGTGACCTTTTTGGTTAATGGGGTTAGGGAACCCATACCGCCACCATGGCGATAATTGAGGGGCGAGATTATACGCCCCAAAACTGATAGTTCAATCCTTATGCGATTGTTCCAGCCTTCGACAACCATCATCGAGGAACAACGTCATACGCCCCAAAACCGATAGTTCAATCCTTATGCGATTGTTCCAACCTTCGGCAATCATCATCGAAGAGCAACGTCACAGGCCCCAAGATTGATAGTTCAATCCTTATGCTGCCGGCCGAGCCAGAGCACCACCTCGCGATCGGCCGGGCGTACCGCCTCCAGCCAGCAGCCGCCGTGGTGCTCGAACTCCAGCCGCAGCGGGCTGCCCTCAAACTCCAGCAGCCAGCTGTGGCGATCCGCTCCCCAGTCTCGCTCGACGGGTTCTAGTTCCCACGCCTTCAGCAAGGCGTCGGCCAGGCTGGGAAAGTTATCCCAGCAGAGCCCGGGGCAGTCCAGCATCAGCACCGCTGATCCCGTGTTTATCTGCGTGACACGCCAACTCATCATGTACTCCTCAACTACTGCAAGAAAGCTCGCCGCCGCAATACCACGCAGGTGCCGGGGTGGCGAGATCTTCATATTCGGGTTGCTCCGCATAAGGGTGCCGCAGGGCCGCAAACAGCCGCTCGAACGGTACCATGTCCCCCGCCTCGGCGGCGTCTATCGCCTGCTGGGCCAGGGCGTTGCGCAGCACATACTTGGGATTGACGGCCTCCATTTGCAGTTTGCGAGCCATGTCATCACTGCCTTCGCGGACCAGCCGCGCCCGATAGAGTTCGAGCCACCCCTGCCAGATCGCGGGATCCGGCAGCAGCGCCAGCAAGGGCGCGGGCCAATCCCCCTGTTGGGTCAAGCTGCCCAGGCGGCGCAGGAAGAGGTGATAGTCCACTCGCTGGTGCGCCAGCAGTTGGAACAGCTCACGAAACAGGGCAGGATCCTGATCCTCCCAGCTTTCCAGCCCCAGTTTTTCACGCATCAGCTCGGAGTAGTGCAGCATCAGCTGGTGCTCGTACTGCGCCAGCGCCCCTGCCAGGGCATCGCCGTCCACATGATCCGCCAGCGCCTGGGCCAGCTTCTGCAGGTTCCAGTAACCGACTGCCGGCTGCTGATCCAGCGCATAGCGACCGCCCGGATCCGAGTGGTTGCAGACAAAGTCGGGCACATAGGCGTCGATGAAACCGTAGGGGCCGTAATCCAGGGTCAGCCCGAGCAGGGACATGTTGTCGGTGTTCAGCACCCCGTGGCAGAAACCGGCGGCCTGCCACTTGGCGATGAGCCGCGCGGTGCGGCGCACCACCTCGGCGAACAGCTCGGCCCCGTTGCTGAGCTCGGGGAAGTGGTGACGCAGCATGTAGTCGATGAGGGCCGGGATCTTCTCCCCCTGGCCGCTCCAGGCGAAGTACTCGACGTGACCGAAACGCAGGTGGCTCGGTGCGGTGCGCAGCACCGTCGCCCCGCTCTCGACCTGCTCCCGGTAGATGGGCTCGTCACTGCCCACCAGCACCAGGGCGCGGGTGGTGGGGATGCCGAGGGCATGCAGGGCCTCGGAGGCCAGATACTCGCGGATGCTGGAGCGCAGCACGGCACGGCCGTCGCCGAAGCGGGAGAAGGGCGTCTTGCCCGCCCCTTTCAGGTGCAGATCCCAGCGACTGCCATCGGGTGCCAGCTGCTCCCCCAGCAACATGGCGCGGCCATCGCCCAGACGCGGGCTGTAGCCGCCGAACTGATGGCCCGCATAGACCTGGGCCACCGGCTGCATGCCAGGCAAGGGCTGGCCCAGGCCGCAACAGGCGAGCCAGTCTGCCTCGCTGACGTCCGCCAATCCCAGCTCGCGCAAGAGATCCCGGTTGAGGTGCAGCAGCCTGGCGTTGTGCAGGGGCTGGGGTGCCACGGGCTCACAGGCCCAGGGCAGTTCGGTCGCGAAAGTATTGATCAGCTTCATGGTGGTGAGGGTCGTCCCTGCGTATGCTCGTGTCACTCTTTATACCGCCGTTGTCCCCTCTTGGGCCAACGGGGATGGCGCTATTTCGAATCGAGGAAAAGAAGATGCAAAAATGGGTCTATCTCCTGCCACTGCTGGCATTGCTCTCGGGTCAGCACGCCAGGGCGGCCGATGTGGACGCGGGCAAGGCGAAGGCCGTGCTGTGCGCCGGGTGCCATGGTCCGGAAGGGAAGGCCGTGGCGCCGATATTTCCTCATCTTGCGGGCCAAAATGAGGCCTATCTGTTGAAGCAGCTCAAAGCATTCAAGGCAGGCACACGCCAGGAGCCGACCATGGTTCCCTTCTTGGCGGCGCTGACCGAGGCGGATCTGGAGAACCTGGCCGCTTACTACGCCAACCTGAAGCAGTGAAAGATATCGTCTCGATAGTGAATTAATTCACCAGATTGTTAGAAGGCAGTTCGTCGCACTGCCTCTGACCCTATGGTCGGCTACCTGACTGACCATAGGTGACTCATCATCGGCACCGGAGGGGCACTCCTACCGCCGGCAGTATTCGATGATAAGGTCCATGAAGGCCTCGCCGAAGCGCTCCAGCTTGCGATGACCGACGCCGTTCACCGCCAGCAGCTCGTCTTCCGTCATCGGCATCAGCTGGGCCATCTCCACCAGGGTCGCGTCGTTGAACACCACATAGGGTGGCACCTCTTCTTCCTCGGCAATCTGCTTGCGCAGGTTACGCAGCTCCTTGAACAGCCGCTTGTCGTAGTTGGCGCTGTCGAGCAGGCTGCTGCGCTTCTCCTTGCGACTGGAGATGGGCTGCAGCCGCGGCACCGCCAGTTCCAGCGGTACCTCGCCGCGCAGCACCGGACGGGCCGCCTCGGTCAACTGCAACACCAGGTTGCGGGTGATGTTCTGGGTCAAGAGCCCCTTGTGGATCAGCTGGCGGATGACGCTCATCCAGTATTCGTGGCTCTGATCCTTGCCGATGCCGTAGGTCGACAGCTTGTCGTGGCCGTGATCCTTGATGCGCTGGTTGAGGGAGCCACGCAGCACCTCTACCACGTAACCCACCCCGAAGTTCTGCCCCACCCGCCAGACGCAGGAGAGCGCCTTCTGGGCGTCTTCGGTGCCGTCGTAGCTCTTGGGGGGATCCAGACAGATGTCGCAGTTGCCGCACGGCTTGTCGTTGTACTCGCCGAAGTAGTTGAGCAGCACCTGACGGCGGCAGGTCTGCGCTTCGGCGAAGGCCGCCATCACGTTCAGCTTGTACTGCTCGACCTGCAGCTGCTGGGGGTTCTCGATGTTGTCGAGCAGCCGGCGCACCCGGCCGATGTCGGCGGGATCGTACAGCAGCAGCGCCTCGGCCGGGGTGCCGTCACGGCCGGCCCGGCCCGTCTCCTGATAGTAGGATTCGATGTTCTTGGGGATGTCGTAGTGCACCACGAAGCGCACGTTCGGCTTGTCGATGCCCATACCGAACGCCACCGTCGCCACCACTATCTCGACATCGTCCTTGAGGAAGGCATCCTGGGTGCGCAGCCGTTGATCCAGCGGCAGGCCCGCGTGATAGGGCGCCGCCTTGCAGCCGTGACGGGAGAGCCGCTCGGCCACCTCCTCCACCCGGTTGCGGCTGGAGCAGTAGACGATGCCGCAGTTGCCCTTCTGGCTCTGCACGTAGCGCAGCAGTTGCTCCGCCGCCTTGAACTTCTCCACCAGGCTGTAGCGGATGTTGGGCCTGTCGAAGCTGGCGGTGTGGATAAAGGGATCATGGAGCTCCAACCGGTGCAGCATGTCGCTGCGGGTCGCATCGTCGGCGGTGGCGGTGAGCGCCACCACGGGCACCTGGGGGAACCACTGCTTGAGCCGCCCGAGCGCCGCGTATTCCGGCCGAAAATCGTGCCCCCACTGGGAGACGCAGTGCGCCTCGTCGATGGCGAACAGGCCGAGCGGCAGCTCCGCCAGCCGATCCAGAAACTCGTGCTGCAGCAGCCGCTCCGGCGAGACATAGACCAGCTTGATCTCGCCGCGGCGCATGGCGGCAAAGTTCTGGATCATCTCCTCCCGACTCAGGGCCGAGTTGATGTAGACCGCCGCCACGCCGTTGGCGCGCAGGCTGTCGACCTGATCCTTCATCAAGGAGATAAGCGGGGATACAACGACCCCCAAGCCAGGGCGCAGCAGCGCCGGGATCTGGAAGCAGAGCGACTTGCCGCCGCCGGTGGGCTTGAGCACCAGGGCATCGCGTCCCGCCACTATCTGCTCGATGATCTCCAGCTGGCCCGGCCGAAACTGCTGGTAGCCGAACACCGCCTGCAGCAGGGCAAGCGGCGTCTCTGGCACAGCGGCAGGCTGAGAGTCGGGCTGGATGTCGGCGATAGCGGTCATGGGCTCTCCTTTGGGGTCGCCATTCTAAAGCAGCAGCCGCTCACAATAAACCTGCCATTGCGACTGTTACGGAACTGTTGCAGACTGGCTGGAGTTTTTACTCGGCCAGGCCGCCAGGGATTGGGATCAGGGAATGAAACACATGTTGAAGAAGATGGCGCTCAGTGGCATCGCCAACCTGTTTGCCGAGCGGATGCCATTCAACAAGCTGATCGGCATGCAGGTGACTCACTACGACTTCGAGAAGGTGGAGCTGCGCATCAAGATGGAAGACAAGCTCATCGGCAACCCCTTCCACAATATCTTGCACGGCGGCGTCACCGCCAGCCTGCTGGACGTGGCGGGGGGCATGATAGTGGCCGCCTCCTGCATCGACGAGCTGGAGGATTTCTCCCCCAGCTACCTCAAGGAGCGCTTCTCCCGCCTCGGCACCATCGATCTGCGGGTCGACTACCTGCGCCCAGGTCGTGGCAACGAGTTCATCGCCACCGCCCACATCATCCGTGCCGGCAGCAAGGTAGCCGTCGCCCGGATGGAACTGCACAACGAGGAGGGGACTCACATCGCCTTCGGAACCGGTACTTATCTCGTCGGCTAAGGGCTTTATTGCATAAAAACTGCACTTCTAAGCTGATTTTAATCAATAGAATCCCTACCCCCACGCCGCCTCGGGGTCCATACTGAAAGTCGGGATTGTATGCAGAGGGAGGATTGCAGACGATGAGCGCGACACTGGCTACCAAACCATCCAGAGCCTTACTGACACAGCTCGAGTTCATGCTCGACGAGGTACATACGCCTGAGTGTCGTCACTGGTTGGAACAGGAGCTGGAGGGGTATTCTCTCTGTTCACCCCTGCCTTGGTATCGCATCATCGCCTGTCGGCAACGCGGTCACTTCTTGAACCTGAAGACGGGAAAATTTTTGACCTGCCATATCGGCAGTCAAACGCTGAGCCAACGCGACCTGGCCCAAGTTCAGTTCATCTATGCCCGTGAACCCGCCGCCCACTATTTACTGCGTCATGATTCCGGTATCGAACCCTGGCCAGAACAACTGCTGGAAGCGTATCGAGAGCAGCTGATCCCCGGCCATCTCTGCCTGCAAGCCTGGCATGAGCCCGTGTCTTCGTTGCGCTCACAGCTGGTGGAGGGCCTCGGCCACTTCATCAGTGAGTACCCCAAGCATGCGGCCCTGCAAACTCAACACGGCTTCAAGGCATTGCGCCATCAACATTGGCACATCTGAGCAAGCGCCCCGGGCGCAAGGAGGGCACCATAGAGCAGACCCACAACGAGATTGCCACAATCTAGAGTGCCGGAGTCAATATCAGACTCCACCAGTGGGCCACCGAGCGGTGGCCCTTTTACTGGCTGGCATTCGGTCCGGGCAATGCATCGAGGTCGATCCTGCCTTAGGTTGACCGAAGTCCCAGCCAGATTTCAAATGCGAAAAGGCCGCTCTATGAGCGGCCTTTTCTAATGTGGTCGGTGTGAGAGGATTCGAACCTCCGACCCCTTCGTCCCGAACGAAGTGCGCTACCAAGCTGCGCTACACACCGATGTCTGCGGGGCGAGAATTTACCGAAAGCCCCGATCATACACAAGCCTTTTTTATCTCTGGCGGGAAAAAACCACTTATCGCTCAACAATTCAGCATTTTTCGTACCTTCGGCATGCGCTGCCACAGGAGGGGGCTGTTATCCCCCTTACGCCGATAGCTGGAACTCGACCGGCCCCAGCAGGCGGCGCCGCCAATCCGCCAACACCCCGTGCTCCAGCCAATTGGCCGCATGCTGGCGCCAGTTGGACGAGAGCGCCGGATTATCCAGCAGCAATTGCAAGTCATCCTCGTTGCGCACCTGGTTGAACAGGATGTCGGCGGTGCGCTTCACCGTCAGCGCGGGATAGGGCCTGTCGGCCAGTTGCAGCTCGGCGTCCGGGGGCACCAGCCCCTCCTCCAGCACCCGCAGCAGCCAACCGCTGCGACCGCTGAGCTGCATCACCTGCGAGAGATGGGGATAACCAAAACGCTGATTCAACTTGAAGCAGGGGGATCTCGGCTGGCTGATCTGGATCAGGGCCTCACCGAGGCGGTAGACATCACCGATGCAGGCATCGACTTCGGTCAGCCCGAGGCCGGAAATATTCTCGCCAAAGGCGGCCGGTTGCCAGGGAGTGCGAGGAGCAGGCAAGCCCAGCGCGCTTTGCCAGGTCTGCCACCAGGGATAGTGATCGGCGGGGTAATGATGCAGCGCCCTGTCCGGGCCGCCGTGATGGCGCTGGTCACTCTGCTCATCGCCAGCCAGACCCGAGAAGCTGCACCACAGGGGCTTGTCGACGGCTTGCTTGTGGATGGCGCTGATGAGGCCCGGGGCCAATTCAGGATTCAGTTCGGCGCCCTGGCCGATAAAGAGGGAGATCCGCATTCTATCCTCCTGCTGGATGAGAGAATACGGATCTTAGGGGCTATCGATGCTTTGGCGCAAGCCGCGTTGCTTCGTCAACAGCCCTGTGGTCAGGCGACGGCTTGCATCTGGGTGGTCATGGCGATCTCGGCGCGGCGGCGTTTCTCCGCCTTGGCCATCAGATACCAACTACTGAAGGTAAACAGCGACACCGACAGCAGGATCAGGCTGGCTACCGCGTTGATCTCGGGTTTCACGCCGAGGCGCACCGCCGAGAACACCTCCATCGGCAGGGTGGTGGAGCCAGGACCCGAGACGAAGCTCGCCAGCACCAGATCATCGAGTGACAGGGCGAAGGACATCATGCCGCCCGCCGCCAGCGAGGGGGCGATCATGGGAATGGTGATAAGGAAGAACACCTTCCAGGGTTTGGCCCCCAGATCCATGGCCGCCTCCTCAATGGAGAGATCCAGCTCCCGCAGCCGCGCCGACACCACGATCGCCACATAGGCGGTACAGAAGGTGGTGTGGGCGATCCAGATGGTCAGCATACCCCGCTCCGCCGGCCAGCCAATCAGCTGGGCCATGGCCACGAACAGCAACAGCAGCGACAGACCGGTGATCACCTCCGGCATGACCAGAGGCGCCGTCACCAGGCCACCGAACAGGGTGCGGCCGCGGAAGTGCGGGATCCGGGTCAGCACGAAGGCCGCCATGGTCCCCAGCGCCACCGCCGCGATGGCGGTATAGAGGGCGATCTCCAGCGAGCGCAACACAGAGCCAATCAGCTGCTTGTTGTCGAGCAGGCCAAAGTACCACTTCAGCGACCAGCCTCCCCACACCGTCACCAACTTGGAGGCGTTGAAGGAGTAGATCACCATAATGACCATAGGCAGGTAGATGAACAGCAGCCCCAGCCACAGCATCAGCTTGGCAAAACCGAAGCGTCTCATACTTTACCCTCCCATTCCTTCGCCTGGTTGCAGTTGCACAGGGACGGTACGGGGACAATCAACAATGCCGTCTTCATACCTTACCCTCCAGCTCTTTGGCCTGGTTACGGTTGAACAGGATAATCGGGACTATCAGCACCGCCAGCATCACCACCGCCAGGGCAGAGGCCACCGGCCAGTCACGGTTGTTGAAGAACTCCTGCCACAGCACCTTGCCGATCATCAGGGTCTCGGGGCCACCGAGCAGTTCCGGGATGACGAACTCGCCCACCACGGGGATGAACACCAGCATGCAGCCGGCGATGATGCCGTTCTTGGAGAGTGGCACCGTGATCCGCCAGAACCGGGTCAGGTTGCGGGCGCCGAGATCCGAGGCCGCCTCCAGCAGGCTCTGATCGTGTTTGACCAGGTTGGCGTAAAGTGGCAGCACCATGAACGGCAGGTAGGAATAAACGATGCCGATATAGACCGCCAGGTTGGTGTTGAGGATGGTCAGCGGCTCGTCTATCAGGCCAATGCCCATCAGCAGGCTGTTGAGCAGGCCGTTGTTGCTGAGGATCCCCATCCAGGCGTAGACCCGGATCAGGATCGCGGTCCAGGTCGGCATCATGATAAGCAGCAACAGAACGGTCTGGGTCTCCTTGTTAGCCCGCGCAATGGAATAGGCCATGGGATAGCCGATCAGCAGACAGAGCAGGGTGCTGATGAAGGCCATCTTGAGGGAGCCCAGATAGGCCGCGATATAGAGCTCATCCTCCTGCAGCAGCAGGTAGTTGCCCAGGTGGAGCAAGATGGTGAGCTGATTGTCAGCCCAGCTCACCACGTCGGTGTAGGGCGGGATGGCCACGTCCGCTTCGGCGAAGCTGATCTTCACCACTATGATGAAGGGCAGCAGGAAGAACAGGAACAGCCAGAAGAAGGGCACGCCGATCACCAGCTGGCGCCCGCCCAGTCGCTTCAGTCGTCTCAATGCCTTCATGATTGCAACACCACGCCGCTGTCATCTTCCCAATAGAGGAACACCTGGTCATCCCAGGTCGGCCGCTTGCCGTGGCGTTCGGCGTTGGCGATGAAAGCCTGAACGATTTTGCCCGAGGGCAGCTGGATGTGATAAACGGAGTGGCCGCCCAGATAGGCGATGTCGTAGACCAGCCCCTTGGTCCAGTTGAAGTCGGGATGCTCCAGATCGCTCGGCTTCTGAGTGCTCATCAGCAGCTTCTCCGGCCGCAGGGCATAACTCACCTTCTTGTTCTCGGCGCGAGAGCTGATGCCGTGACCCACGTAGATGGGCTGCTCCAGATCCGCACAGGCGATGGTGGCGTGGTCCTGTTCGTCTTCCACCAGCAGGCCGTCAAACAGGTTAACGTTGCCGATGAACTCGCACACCAGCCGGCTGGCCGGGGTCTCGTAGATGTCCATCGGGCTGCCGATCTGCTCGATGCAGCCCAGATGCATGATGGCGATCCGTTCGGCCATGGTCATGGCCTCTTCCTGATCGTGGGTCACCATGACGCAGGTCACGCCGACCCGCTCGATGATCTCCACCAGTTCGAGCTGCATCCGCGAGCGCAGCTTCTTGTCCAGCGCCCCCATGGGCTCGTCCAGCAGCAGCAACTTGGGACGCTTGGCCAGGGAACGGGCCAGGGCCACCCGCTGACGCTGGCCACCGGAGAGCTGATGGGGCTTGCGACGGGCATACTGGGTCATCTGCACCAGCTTGAGCATCTCCTCGACCTGGGCATCGATCTCGGCCTTGGGCAGGCCATCCTGCTTGAGGCCGAAGGCGATGTTCTGCGCCACCGTCATGTGGGGGAACAGGGCGTAGGACTGGAACATCATGTTGATCGGACGCTCGTAGGGCGGCATGTCGGTAATGTCGACCCCGTCCAAGAACAGGCGCCCCTCGGTGGGGCGCTCGAACCCGGCCAGCATCCGCAGCAGGGTGGATTTGCCGGAGCCGGATCCCCCCAGCAAGGCGAAGATCTCCCCTTTATGGATGTTGAGAGAGACGTTGTCGACCGCCAGCGTTTCGTCGAACTGCTTGCTAACCCTGTCTATTTTGACCAGCACTTCTTTACGCTGCTGGCTGCCCTCGAGGGCTTTCTTGTAGGCACTGGAGGCTATCGCCATTACCAAACTCCCAAACGTGATACCGATACAATCTGGCGCCCCGGGATGGGCGCCAAGGTTAGGTTCCGGACTTGATCCTGGTCCAACTCCGGGTGATCAGGCGCTGCACCGAGCGCGGATGTGCATCCTGCACATAGAGCCGCTCCAACACTGCCTGGGGGGGATAGACTGATTCGTCATCGCGCACGCGCTTGTCCATGAATTCTCCCGCCTTGGTGTTGGGGTTGGCATACCCCACGTAGTCGCTCACCTTGGCGATCACTTCCGGCTCAAGAATATAGTTGATCAGGGCGTGTGCCTCTTTGACATTGGTGGCGTCCACCGGGATGGCCATCATGTCGAACCAGAGGTTGCCACCCTCCTTCGGGATGCTGTAGGCAATCTTGATCCCCTTGCCCGCTTCGTTGGCACGGGCTGCAGCCTGCAGTATGTCACCGGAGAAACCGGCGGCGACGCAGATGTCACCGTTGGCCAGATCTCCGATGTACTTGGAGGAGTGGAAGTAGGCCACATAGGGGCGCACCTTCAACAGCAGCTCCTCGGCACGCTTGAGATCGGCCGGCTCATGGCTGTTGGGGCTGATGCCGAGGTAGTTCAGCGCGGCCGGGATCATCTCGTCGGCCGAGTCGAGGAAGGCGACGCCGCAGTGGGACAGCTTCTTCATGTTTTCCGGCTCGAAGATGACGGCCCAGGAGTCAATCTTGTCGACCCCGAGCACCGCCTTCACCTTCTCGACGTTGTAACCTATGCCGTTGGTGCCCCACAGATAGGGCACGGCGTATTGATGACCCGGATCCACCTTGTCGAGCTGCTTGAGCAGCATGGGATCCAGGTTGGCCATGTTCGGCAGCAGGGCAGGATCCAGCTTCTGGAAGGCCCCCGCCTTGATCTGTTTGGCCAGGAAATTGTTGGAGGGCACGACCAGATCATAACCGGTTCGCCCGGTCAGCAGCTTGCCTTCCAGCGTCTCATTGGAGTCGAACACATCGTAGACGGTCTTGATCCCGGTCTTCTGCTGAAAGTCACTGAGGGTGGTTTCGCCGATATAATCGGACCAGTTGTAAAAATGAACCACAGGGGCTGCCTGGGTCAGATTTGCAAACCCCAGGGTCAGGGCCAGCGTTGCTATCTTGGTCATGTGCACTTATCAGTCCTCATATGTGTGATTACCAGTCGCGCATCCATACGCGCCGTCCAACCTGTCGGGTGGTCACCTCCCTCCCGGCCGAACTGCGGACCGGGAGGGGTACTCGTCACTTACTTACCTGATTTGATCTTGGTCCAGCTACGGGTCATCACACGCTGCACCTTGGCCGGCAGATCCGGGAAGGTGTAGATCTTCGCCAGAGTCTCGTCGCTCGGGTAGATGCCCGGATCGTTGCGGATCTTCTCGGAGACCAGGGGCACGGAGGCCTTGTTCCCGCTCGGATAGCTGACGGCGTCGGAGATCTTGGCGATCACCTCGGGCTGCATCAGATAGTTGAGGAACACATGGGCCTCTTCCACGTTTTTGGCATCGGCCGGAATGGCCAGCATGTCAAAGAAGCTGCCAGCCCCCTCTTTCGGGATCACGTAGGTCAGGTTGATGCCGTTCTTGGCCTCAATCGCCCGGGATTTGGACTGCTGCAAGTCACCGGAGTAACCAACCGCCACGCACAGGTTGCCGTTGGCCAGATCCGAGATGTACTTGGAGGAGTGGAAATAGGCGGTATAGGGACGCACGGAGAGGAACAGCTCCTCCGCCTTCTTCAACTCGTCCGGCTTCTGGCTGTTCGGCTCAAAGCCCAGATATTGCAGGGCGGCCGGCAGCATTTCGGTCGGTGAGTCGAGGAAGGAGACACCGCACTCCTTCAACTTGGCCATGTTCTCCGGCTTGAACACCAGATCCCAGGAATCCACCGGAGCGTCCGCACCCAGCACGGCTTTCACCTTCTCCGGGTTGTAGGCGTAACCGATGGTGCCCCACAGGTAAGGGATGGAGTACTGGTTGCCCGGGTCACTCGGTTCGAGTGCCTTGAGCAACGAGGTATCCAGATTATGCCAATTGGAGAGTTTGGACTTGTCCAGCTTCTGGAAGACACCTGCCTTGATCTGCTTGGCCAGGAAGGGGTTGGACGGTACGACGATGTCGTAACCCGAACTGCCCGCCAGCAACTTGGCTTCCAACACCTCGTTGCTGTCGAACACGTCGTAGATCACCTTGATGCCCGTCGCTTTCTGGAAATCTTCCAGGGTATTTGGCGCGATGTAATCGCTCCAGTTGTAGACGTGCAGCACCTTCTCGTCGGCCATCGCCCCGGTACTCATCATGACCAGCGCCACGGAAGCAGCCATCATTCCTTTTTTAAAAGACATAGTCCTTGTCTCCTAAGCAAATTGTATGCGTAAGCCAATCTGCCTGGGTACAGCCTATTCCTGCAGCTTTGCCGCCGTCAGGTCCAGACTGAGCCTGGCCAGTTTGACCAATTCATCCACCTGTTCCTCGGTGATCACCAAGGGGGGCGATATGATCATGGTATCGCCGACCGCCCTCATCACCAAGCCATTGTTAAAGCAGAACTCCCGACAGGTCATCCCCGCCTGTAGCTCGGCCGGGAAGCGGCGCTTGGTCTGCTTGTCCTGCACTATTTCCAACGCGGCAACCAGGCCTTTACCCCGGGTCTCCCCCACCAGTGGGTGATCGGCCAGTTCGCTCCAGCGGCGTTGCAAATAGGGGCCGATGTTATCATGAATTCGCTTAACTATGCTTTCGTTTTGCATAAGCTTAATGTTGGCAATCGCCACGGCGCAGGCGACCGGATGACCGGAATAGGTGAAGCCGTGATTGAACTCGCCCCCCTCTTCCACCAGCACCCTGGCAACCCTGTCACCCACCATCACGGCCCCCATCGGCAGGTAGCCGGAGGTGATGCCCTTGGCCAGACACATCAGATCCGGCTTGATGCCGAAGTCTTCGCTCGCGAACCAGTGGCCGGTGCGACCGAAGCCACAGATCACCTCGTCGGCGATGAGCAGGATCTCGTACTTGTCGCAGATGCGCTGGATCTCGGGCCAGTAGCTGGCAGGCGGGATGATGACGCCACCGGCACCCTGGATGGGCTCACCGATGAAGGCGGCCACCTTGTCCACCCCCAGCTCCAGAATTTTCTGTTCGAGTTGGCGGGCGCGCTCCAGTCCGAACTCCTCGGCGCTCATCCCCTGCCCCTCACCGAAGTGATAGGGCTGATCGATGTGCACTATGCCGGGGATCGGCAGGCCACCCTGGGCGTGCATCCCTTTCATGCCACCCAGGCTGGCGCCCGCCACGGTGGAGCCGTGGTAGGCATTGTGGCGGCTGATGATCACCTGCTTGTCCGGCTGGCCCTTGCTGGCCCAGTAGTGGCGCACCATGCGCAGCACGGTATCGTTGCACTCTGAGCCCGAGCCGGTGAAGAAGACGTGATTGAGGTGGGGCGGCGTGACCTCGGCCAGCAGGGTCGCCAGCTCGGCGGCGGGCGGATGGCTGGTCTGGAAGAAGAGGTTGTAATAGGGCAGTTGTTGCATCTGTTTGGTGGCGGCATCCACCAGTTCCTGGCGGCCGTAGCCCATGTTGACACACCACAGGCCCGCCATCCCGTCCAGGATGCGGCGCCCGTCGGAGTCTTCCAGATAGACGCCCTCGGCCTTGGTAATGATGCGGCTGCCCTTCTTGTTCAGGGCCTGAAAATCGGTAAAGGGGTGCAGATGATGGCTAGCATCCAGTTGCTGCCACTCACGGGTAGTACGTTGCATTGCTTGCTCCTCGATTCCTTCGATTTAAGCGGTATTGTTATGACTCGATGAGGTGGCTGGCAGCATCCCGGTTATTGCCACTTACGAGTAGCTCGCGGGTATCAGGCTGCATGGCTTGCTGCTTGAGTCATGGGCGGGAGAGACCGGTGCTGGTCTCTCCCTGTGGCGGTCAGGCGCGTCTCGCGCCCGGGGATCACACGTTCAGCAGCAGGAATTCCCGTTCCCAGCGGCTGATCACCCCGAAGTAGGTCTCGTATTCCTTGCGCTTGACCGCGACGAAGGCGCGGATGAAGCGCTCGCCTAGCATGTCCTTGATGGCCTCGCACTGCTCCAGATGACTGAGGGACTCCTCCAGAGAGCGGGGCAAGCTGTAGGGCAGATCATAGGCACTCGCCTTCATCTCCTGCAGCGGCTCCAGCTTCTCCAGCATGCCGAGGTAGCCGCAGGCCAGGGTCGCGGCCAGGGCCAGATAGGGGTTGGCATCGGCCCCGGCGAAGCGGTTCTCGACCCGGCGAGCACTCGCCTCGGAGAAGGGCACCCGCAGCCCGCAGGTGCGGTTCTCCACCCCCCACTGCACGTTGCGCGGGGCGCTCTCGCCGAAGGTGAGGCGGCGGTAGGAGTTGACGTTCGGTGCCAGCAGCGCGGTCACCGCCGGGGTGTATTTCTGCAGCCCGGCGATGAAGTGCATGAATTGCTCGGTATTGCCGCCATTCTCCGTACCGAACAGGTTGCGACCGTTCGCATCCTCTAGGCTCTGGTGGATGTGCATGGCGGAGCCCGGCTCCTCGCTCATGGGTTTGGCCATGAAGGTGGCGTAGATGCCGTGCTTGTGCGCCGCTTCACGCATGGTGCGCTTGAACAGGAACACCTGATCCGCCAGATCGATGGGGTCACCGTGCAGGAAGTTGATCTCCATCTGGGCGGCACCGGACTCGTGGATCAGGGTGTCCACCTCCAGCTCCTGCGCCTCGCAGTAGTCGTACATGTCCTCGAAGATGGGATCGAATTCGTTGACCGCATCGATGCTGAACGACTGGCGGGCGGTCTCCGGGCGGCCGTTGCGGCCGATCGGCGGCACCAGGGGATAGTCGGGGTCTTCGTTGCGCTTGACCAGATAGAACTCGAGCTCGGGGGCCACCACCGGCTTCCAGCCCTGTTTCTCGTAAAATGACAGGACCCGGCGCAGCACGGAGCGCGGCGCTATGTCGATGAGCTTGCCATTGATGTCGAAACAGTCGTGGATCACCTGAGCGGTCGGCTCCAGTGCCCAGGGGACGAAGCGAATGGTGTTGGGATCGGGATAGAGCTGCATGTCCCGCTCCAGCGGGTCAATCATGCTGTCGTCATCCGGATATTCGCCAGTCACCGTCTGGGTGAAGATGACTTCGGGTAGCCGCATGCCCCCTTCGCGCAGAAATTTATTGGCTGGAATGATCTTGCCTCGGGCATTGCCGGTGAAATCCGGGAACAGGCACTCCACCTCAGTGATGCGATTGCTCTCCATCCAGCCCTTGATACTGTCCATGTTAAACCCCGACTCTACGGTTGTCATAGGCAAGGGTGTCTAATATAAGGAACACCCTTGTTAAATAAATGTAATCAGCAACACCATAAAAGCCCGCGATAAGGGCCTTTGTCAAGCGGTGGTGTTTAAAAAACTATAAACATTGGCCTATATAATGACCAGGCCGACACCAAATACTAAACACCTTGTATCCCTATCAAGCTACTGCAAACCCAAGCTGCAAAGCCGATGCCAATCGCGGACAAATTCAGGGTGATACTCAGTCAGCCCCTGTCGGAACAAGAGTATTTCTTTGCAAGGGCGCACAATCCTTACCCGATGTGCTTTGCATCCGTGCTTTTTTTTGGTACAAGGCCCGCCCTGATTTGCACTCTCCTGCATGGATTTGGTGCAAATCGGGATACGAGGGCTTGGTCTGCAGGCAGACAGCCCCCATAAATGGGTAAAATTGGGAAACTGACTGGTAGCTAACCGTATGTGTGATTTCATGACTGAAGACCAACTGGCCTTTTACAAGGGGCAGATCGAGCGACAAATCATCGAGCTCGAAGAACGTCTCAACTCCCAAGCCAGCCAGGCCATCGCCACCGATACCAACGAGATGGCTGATGAAATTGACCGTGCCAGCATCGAGGAAGCCCGCCGTCTGGAGCTGAACCGCATCGAGCACGACAAGTTGCATCTGCGCAAGCTGAGAGGGGCGTTGAAACGCATCAACGAAGGAGACTTTGGCTACTGCGAATCCTGCGGTGACGAGATCTCTCTCAAGCGGCTGCAGGCACGCCCTGAGTCCCGCTTCTGTGTCGAGTGCCAGAGCACCAAGGAATTCAACGACACCCACGTGTTCCGCCGCGTCGCCTGATCCTGCCGGGCACGGTTCCGATCGGTAGTGAGCCCGCCTCCAGCGGGTGACCATCCTCCGGCAGGTGAAGAGAGCCGTTACCCTGGATAGACAGGGATAGCTGGCGACACCTGCGCCTGGATCATGGCGTCGACATCAGATCGTGAACAAGTTCTGATAGACTCCGGGCAAGTCCCGGAATCTATCAGGAGAGCAGAGAGTGAAATGGCTCATCAGGCTGTGTTTGTGCCTGCCACTGCTGGCACAAGCACAGACTCTCACCGTCAAGGTCCCCAGCCGGCCTATCAATGACCTCGACAACGAATACCAGCTCAAGCTGCTGGAACTGGCGCTCGATCGCGCCGGGCAGCCGTTCAAGCTGGAGCGGGTCGAACTCAACCTCAATCAATACAGCCTGCAGCAAGAGCTGCGCAAGGGCAAAACCATCAATGTGTTCTGGATGGGCACCTCCAGCACCCTCGAATCCTACCTCATCCCTGTCCCCATCCCGCTGTTTCGCGGCCTGGAAGGGCTGAGGATTTCCTTCATCCACAGCGACGCCCAGGAGAAGTTCAACCAGGTCAAGTCCCTGGCGGACCTCAAGAAACTGAAGGCGGCGCAGGGAGTCGGCTGGGCAGACAACAAGATCCTGGAGCATGCGGGCATTCCCACCTACGCCGGTCGCTACAGCAACCTGTTTCGCCTCATCAACGACGGCGACAAGCTCGACTTCTTCCCGCGCAGCCTGGTGGAGATCTTCGCCGAGCGCGCCGAACTGGTGGCCCAGTATCCCAACCTCGCCGTCGAGCAGCATCTGCTGCTGCGCTACCCCTTCGCCGAATTCTTCTTCGTCAGCCCCGAATATCCCAAGCTGGCCAAGGCGCTCCAGCTCGGGCTGGAGCGGGCCTACGCCGATGGCAGCTTCATGAAGTTTTTCCACGAGAACCCCAAGATCCGTGAGGCCCTGGCCAGCGCGAACCTGGATCAGCGGGTCAGCATCCCGCTTGTCAATCCGGACATGACCCCCTTGCTCAGGAGCATTCCGGCCCAATATTGGGAATATCCACCCCGGCAAGGGCAGTAAAGCGCTGACGCAGGGAGACGATCTTCCGGCAGGGCAGTGACACAGCACGATCACAGCCTGGGGCCCCATGAGGTCACAACAGGTCTGGTGCCCGCCAGGGAGAGGCGGGCGATGAGTTTCACCCACAGCACCAGGGAGGTGCCATGAAACGACTCGAACAATGGTTCAACGACTACGGCCAGAGCCACCGCCACCCGGTCAACATCGCCATTCACAAGGTGGCGGTGCCCGGCATCTACCTGTGCGGGCTCGCCCTGTTCTGGTGCCTGCCCCAGGGGCCGCTGCCAGCGGGGCTCAACTGGGCGATGCTGGCGGCCGTGCCGGTGCTGATATTTTATCTGCGCCTGTCCTTTCCCCTATTTCTGGGCATGGCGGCCTTCACCGGCCTCGGGCTGCTGGTCTGCGCCCTGTGGCAGGGACCCCTGCTGCTAACGGCGCTGGCAGGTTTCGTACTACTCTGGGTAGCCCAGTTTGTCGGACACCAGATCGAGGGCAAGCGTCCCTCCTTCCTCACCGACCTGCAATTTCTGCTGATCGGCCCCGCCTGGGTGCTGGCCAGCCTCTATCGTTGCTTTGGCCTTCCCTATTGAGGCCAGGAGGAGTCTTGATGTCGTATCAACACATGCTGCCGCTGTTGCTGACAACCCTGCTCGCCGGGCCCGCCCTCGCGGACAAGGCCGATCCCATCGGCGAGGTGAGCACCGCCTTCCAGCTGGTCGGCCCCAACCACAAGATAGTAATCGAGGCGTTCGACGACCCCAGGATCGCCGGTATCGCCTGCTATCTGGCGCGCCCCAAGACAGGGGGCGTCAAGGGCGGGCTCGGGCTGGCGGAGGATCCCTCCCACGCCTCACTGTCCTGCCACCAGACTGGCCCCATCCGCCTGCCCGCCAAGTTGAAGGCGGGGGAGGAGGTGTTCGATGTCAGCACCTCCCTGGTATTCAAGGAGCAGAAAGTGGTGCGTTTTTACGACGAAAAACGTAATGCCCTGGTTTATCTGACTTACAGCACCAAGTTGGTGGATGGTTCTTATAAAAGCGCGGTGAGCGCCGTTCCCATCATGCCCTGGGGCTAATTCCCCACCATTTATCCCGTGATGAAGGGCGCGAGTTGTTGTAATTTAACCACATCGAAACCTGCGGAGAGCGCATCATGAGAGTCGCCGTTTTCAGTACCAAGAGCTATGACAAGGAACACTTCAACCAGGCCAACAGCCAGTACGGCTTCGAGCTGGAGTTCTTCGACGTGCGGCTGGAGGCCAAGACCGCCCGCCTCGCCCACCAGTTCCCCGTGGTCTGCCTGTTCGTCAACGATGACGCCGACCGGGAGGTGTTGACCGAGCTGGCCGCCAACGGCACCAAGGTGATTGCCCTGCGCTGCGCCGGTTACAACAACGTGGATCTGGTCGCCGCCAAGGAGCTGGGACTGAAAGTGGTGCGGGTGCCAGCCTACTCACCGGAGGCGGTGGCCGAGCACGCCGTGGGCCTGATGATGACCCTCAACCGCCGCATCCATAAGGCCTATCAGCGCACCCGCGACGCCAACTTCTCCCTGGAGGGGCTGGTCGGCTTCAACATGCACGGCCGCACCGCCGGCATCATAGGCACCGGCAAGATCGGCATCGCCACCCTGCGCATCCTCAAGGGCTTCGGCATGCGCCTGCTGGTGAGCGACCCCTACCCGAGCCAGGCGGCCATCGATCTGGGGGCCGAGTACGTGGACATAGACACCCTGCTGCGCCAGTCCGACGTCATCAGCCTGCACTGCCCCCTGTTCAAGGAGAACTACCACCTGCTGAACAAGGAGGCCTTCGCCAAGATGAAGGACGGTGTGATGATCATCAACACCAGCCGGGGCGGCCTGCTCGACTCCAACGCCGCCATCGAGGCCCTCAAGACCTCCCGCATCGGCGCCCTGGGGCTGGACGTCTACGAGGAGGAGGAAGATCTCTTCTTCGAGGACAAGTCCAACGAGGTGATCACCGATGACGTCTTCCGCCGTCTCTCCGCCTGCCACAACGTGCTGTTCACCGGTCACCAGGCCTTCCTGACCCGGGAGGCGCTGCACGCCATCGCCGACACCACCCTCGGCAACATCCAGGCCATCGAGAGCCAGGGCCGCAGCGACAACGAGGTGGAATAAGCTTTCCGCGCAATAAACCGGGCGCCGGGTTGTGAGACCTGGCGCCATCGGGTAGGCTACCAGCCCTTTTTTACTCAGGAGCCTGGCCGCCATGTTTGTCGGATTTGATTACGGTACCTCCAACTGTGCCGTCGCCGTGATGGAACAAGGCAGCCCCAGGCTGCTGAGCCTGTGCGGTTCCCATTATCTGCCCTCCACCCTGCACGCTCCCCACAGAGAGGCCATCGCCGGCCTGCTGGCCGAAGGGCTGGCACCGGCCCAGCAGCAGGAATACCTCAAGCTGCGCGGCCCCGTGGTGCCCCGTGCCCAGGCGGTGCGTCGCCAGATGCGCGAAGAGGGCTTGATCGATGAGCTCAGCTTCGGGGCCGCCGCCCTCGAGCGTTACCTGGAAGAGCCGGACGACGGCTACTACATCAAGTCACCCAAGTCCTTCCTCGGTGCCTATGGCCTCAAGGCCCCCCAGATCGCCCTGTTTGAAGACATCGTCTGCGCCATGATGCTGCACGTGCGCCGCGAGGCGGAGCAACAGCTGGGCCAACCGGTGCGCGGCGCCGTCATCGGTCGCCCGGTCAACTTCCAGGGGCTGGCGGGGGAAGAGAGCAACCGTCAGGCCATCGCCATCCTGACCGAGGCGGCCCGTCTGGCGGGCTTCGAGCAGGTGGAATTCCTGTATGAACCTGTGGCGGCCGGCTTCGAGTTCGAGGCACGCCTCGACGAGGATGCGGTGGTGCTGGTGGTGGACATCGGCGGCGGCACCACCGACTGCTCCATGCTGCGCATGGGCCCGAGCCACAGAGATCGGCTGGATCGCAGCGGCGATCTGCTCGGCCACAGCGGTCAGCGCATCGGCGGCAACGACTTCGACATCCGGCTGACGGTGGAGGGCATGATGCCGCTGCTCGGCATGCACGAGACCCTCAAGACCGGCAAGCCGCTGCCCCACCCGCTGTTCTGGGATGCGGCCGCCATCAACGATGTCAGCGCCCAGAGCCGCTTCTACAGCCTGGATACCGCCCGTCAGCTGCAGGACCTGCAGCTCGACAGCGGGCCCGGCAGCAAGCTCCCGCGCCTCGCCAGCCTGCGCGCCCACAAGCTGAGCCACCAGTTGGTGTGGCGGGCCGAGCAGGGCAAGATCGCCCTGTCCGATCACGAGCTCAATCGCCAGACCCTGAACGAGCTGGAGAAGGGGCTGGAGGCGGAGCTCAGCCGCGCGCAACTGGCCAGCGCCTCGGCGCCGCTGCTGGAGAAGATCGGCGAGCTGATGGACGAGGCGATCGATGCCGCCGGGGTGCAGCCGAGCCGGATCTTCGTCACCGGAGGCAGCGCCAAGTCGCCGCTGATCAAAGCCTTCATTCGCCAGAAGCTGCCGGCGATCCCGCTGGAAGGTGGCGATGACTTCGGCTCGGTGGCGTCCGGCCTCGCCCGTTACGCCGAACGGCTGTTTGCCGGCTGATCCCTGCCATGAACCTCGCCCTGTCAGCTGGAAGGGGGGGATGATTTCGGCTCGGTGGCATCCGGCCTCGCCCGTTACGCCGAACGGCTGTTTGCCGACGCATAAACCGGTTCGCCGATCGATAAAAGGGGTCACAGTGTGGCCCCTTTTGCGTGCGGCTCGACTCGGCCGGGACAGCTGTTGCCATTTACCGACACCCCTGTTGCCATGAGGGCGACAGAAGCGGTCGGGATCCCCCCCCCTTGCCCTGCCCCGGGGGTCATGCCGAGGGTATGCTTGTCGCTCCCATCACCGGAGCCCCTTCCATGCCCAGATTTTTGCTACTGCTGCTCGCCTTGCTCCTGCTCAGCGCCTGCAGCAGTACTCCCGCCTTCGTCCAGCAAGATCTGCAGCACCACCACTGGGTGCTCGACAAGCTGGATGGCCAGGCCGTCGCCAGCCCCCGTGACAACCCGCCCGATCTAGAGATAGGTGAACACTTTACCGTCAACGGTATCGCCGGTTGCAACCGCTACTTCGGCCAGGGCCACCTCGAAGATGGCAAGTTCTGGGTCACCAGCCTCGGCAGCACCGCCATGGCCTGCCCACCGCAGCTCGATCAGATAGAGCAGGCCGTGCTCGCCACCCTGGCCGAGGGCGCCACCCTGAGCGGGACGACACAGACGCTGATCTTGCAGGGAAAACAGCACCGTTTGGAATACAGGCTGCGGGACTGGGTGTTCTAGGAGGCTCCAGGGCTCACGAAACCAGACGCCATACAGGAACAACTGGCCAGGCTGTGGCACACTATGAGGCATTGTTCGCAATGGAGGCTGCCCCAGCCATGTCGATGGATCGCCTGTTTGACAAGATCAAACAACTGCCCACAATCCCCAAGCTGCTGCACGAGCTGATGCAGAGTTTCAATGACGAGAACGCCCGCATCGACGAGATCGCGGCCAAGATCGCCATGGATCAGGTCATCAGCGTCAAGGTGCTGCGGATGGCCAACTCGGCCGCCCTGCGCCGGGGCAACGAGGTCACCTCCATCGAGCAGGCAGTGATCCGGCTCGGCTTCAACCGCTTGCGCTCCGTGGTGGTCGCCTCCGGCATCATCAGCAGCTTCAAGGCGCCCCCCAGCTTCGACAAGCACCGCTTCTGGACCCAGACCTTCCAGGTCGCCACCATAGCCCGCACCCTGGCCCAGCAGACCAAGGTGGTGGATGCCGAGACCGCCTTCACCTGCGCGCTGATCCACAACATCGGCGAGCTGCTCATCCAGAGCACCCTGCCGGAAGAGGCCGAGCTCATCAACCTGGCCATCGAGAAGGGCAGCAGCCGGGTCGAGGCCCAGCGGGAGATGCTGGGGTTCGACTATGCCCAGCTCGGCGCCGAGCTGGCACGACGCTGGAACCTGTCGGAGTCCTTCGTCGACGCCATCGCCCAGCAGCTGGATCCGCTTTCCTATCAGCCGGTCAGCAAGGAGGCGGTGCTTATCCGGCTCGCCGTCTTCGTCTCCTTCGCCTGGCATGCCGGCGTACCGGCCCAGGCCATCATAGCCCGCTTCCCCAAGCCGTTGGCCGATGAGCTGGGGCTGGACCCCGCCACCCTGGCGGATCAACTCGAGCAGTTGCACGAGCAGGGTAATGCCCTGGCCGATTTGCTGACCCAGTAGATGTACAACGACCGATCAGCAGGAGCCGGATCCCCGTCTCATTCTGGCGGATCAGCTCGAGCAGTTGCACGAGCAGGGTAATGCCCTCGCCGACTTGCTGACCCAGTAGTCCCAGTAGACCCAAGGCTGACTGACCAGCCCGAGCCGGATCGCCGTCTCATTCTGGTCGGTCAATACACACAATCTCACGAACAGGGTAGTACCATGACCCTCGCCGCCCCTCTGACGCAGTGGACACCATGACCCCTCCCTTCCTGTTTCACCCCCAGGTGGCACCCTGGTTCAAAGAGCGTGCCGATGCCCTGTTGCTCACCCTGTTCAGCGAGCTGGACGCGCCTATCCGGGAGGTGTGGCTGCGCCACGAGCCGGACAACGAGGAGTACCTGCTGGCCATGCGCCCGGTCTCGACCCGGGACCGGCTGCAGGTCTGGCAGGTCGAGCTGCCGCTGGCCAGGGGGCAGGAGATCCACCTCTACTGCTTCAAGTGCCTCACCGACGACCAGCAATGGTGGTTGCACGGGGCCGGCGTCAGCGCCGCCATGCCACCTCGGGAGCAGCATTTTCGCTTCAACGGCCAGCACCAGCCACCGGCCTGGGTGCAGGATCAGGTGTTCTACCAGATCTTCCCCGACCGCTTCTGCAACGGCGATCCCTCCCTCAGCGTGCGGCACCACGAATATCAGTACAAGGGCAAGGCCGTCATCAGCAAGGCCTGGGGGGCGCCGGTCAGTCGCCACGAGGAGGGGCATGGCGCCTGCGAATTCTACGGCGGCGATCTGGCGGGGATCGAGGCCAAGCTGCACTATCTGCAGTCCCTCGGCATCACGGCGCTCTATCTCAACCCCATCTTCGACTCGCCGAGCAACCACAAGTACGACACCCAGGACTACTTCAAGGTCGACCCGCACCTCGGCACCAACGAGCAGTTCGCCGAGCTGACCCGCAACCTGCACCAGCGCGGCATGAAGATCATCCTGGACGCCGTGGTCAACCACACCTCCACCGAGCACCCCTGGTTCTGCCCGCCGCTGGGGGCCCAGAGCAACCCGGACTCCCCCTGGCGCAGCTTCTACACCTTCGACGTCGAAGGGGATTATGTCAGCTGGAAGGGCATTCGCAGTTTACCCAAGCTGGATTTTGCCAGCGAACAGGTGCAAGACGCCGTCTATCGTGCCGACAACGCCATTCTGCGCCACTGGATGCGTGCCCCCTACCAGATCGATGGCTGGCGCTTCGACGTCATCCACATGCTGGGGGAGCGCGGCACAGCCGAAGGCAACCGCGGCCATGTGCGCGCCATTCGCGGCGCCGTGAAGCAGGAGAACCCGGACGCCTATGTGCTCGGAGAGCACTTCTTCGAGGCGAGCCAGTGGCTGCAGGGGGATCAGGAGGACGGCGCCATGAACTACTACGGCTTCGCCCACCCCATTCGCGCCTTCCTGGCGGGGCAGGACATCGCCTATCACCCCATCAGGATCAGCGCCGAGGAGCTGGACAGCTGGCTCAAGCTGGCCCGGGCCCATATCCCGTTCAAGAACCAGCTGGCCCAGTTCAACCTGCTGGACAGCCACGACACCGCCCGCTTCCTGCACCTGCTGGGGGAAGACAAGCAGCGCATGCGCCTCGCCGCCACCCTGCTCATCACCTATATCGGTGTGCCCTCCATCTACTACGGCGACGAGGTGGGGCTCTCGGGTGGCAACGATCCGGACTGCCGTCGCTGCTTCCCCTGGGAGACCACCGACTGGGATCACGTGCTGCACGATCACTATCGCCGCCTGATCCAGCTCCGCCGCCAGCGACCGGCCCTGCGCCGGGGGGACATCCAGACCCTCTACGCCGGTCCCCACAGCTATGTGTTCGCCCGCACCCTGCAAAGCGATCAGGTGGTGGTGGCATGCAACCGCCATCCGACCGAGCCGCGCACCATCAGCCTGCCCCTGTGGCAGACCGCCAGCCCCGCCAGCCGCTTCACCGACGCCTTCAACGGCGACAAGTTCGAGGTGGTGCAGGGCCAGTTGCAGCTCACCATCCCGGCCAACTCGGCCAGGGTGCTGCTCTCGAGCTGAGCGTCACGACAATAAAAAACCGGAGCCTGTGCTCCGGTTTTTTTATGCGGGATCCGCTTGGGTGACGGGTGCTGCTATGACACACATTGTCGGCGATTTCTCGCTATTCAAAGTGATCCAGCAGCACTAAACATCCATCACAGCCGTCAAAATCAGTAGTTGATGCTGACGTAGGGTACCTCCGGCACCTCCCAGCACTGCTTGAGGTAGACGGTCAGCACGAAGAAAAAGTTCGCCAGCAGGTTCGCGAAGCGGTAGAGGATGGGATCGAAGCGCACCCCGCTCTCCTCGAGCCGCACCAGCAACCGCACCACCTTCTTGCTGCCGCAGCGGCACAGGTGCAGGGTGGGGATGGGTTGCGGTCCCTGGGGCAGCACGAAGCCGGTCACCCGGCCGCGGCTCGCCTCGTTGTAGTGATCGTAACGCCCCTTCAGCCAGTCCAGATCCTCTTCGAAGATGCCGAGCCTGCCGCGCACCGAGCCGTTGAGGTTGTAGATGAGCCGCTGCAGGGCCGCGAGATCCGCCAGCACGGGCTGGGTATCGGCATCCGGCGACAGGTGTGACAACACGGCCCCCACCTGGCAGCAGAGCTCGTCGGTGGCGATCTCGTAGTCGCACTGGAACTGGGTCTCGAAGATGAAGGGGTAGCAGAGCTCGCGCTTGTCTCTTGGCTTCTTGGGGTTCATGGCCGTTTCTGATTGAGGAAAAGGGCAGTGTGCCAGCCCGGCCATGGTCTAGCAAACAGGGCTGGCAAACCGCTCAGGGGACGGATAGGCGTCAGACCTGACCGAGCAGCCTCATGGCCTCCAGCATCCGCTGGTTGAAGCCCATGAAACCTGCCCCGTCGGTCTGGCCTCGCGCCGCCAGCACGGCCGGGGTCAGCGCCTGCTGCTGGGATTCCGGCAACAAGCCGTCGGCCTGCTGCTGCAGCTGACTCAACCGCGGCAGGTAATCCGCCAGCGGCTTCAGACTGTCTTGCAGGGAGTGAGCCCCCTGATAGGTCTGGCTCAGCTTGGCAGACTGCCTGAGCTTGAGGGAGTAGGAGGCCAGCTGGCTGTCATCCAGCTGCAACCCGTTCAGCTTGTCCGCCAGGGTCTTGCCATCCCCGTTGAAGAAGCTGCCCGCCAGCTCGTCCAGCCCCTTCACCAGCCGGCCCATGGCCTCCAGCTCGTCACCGTCGAGATCCCCCTCCAGGGAGAAGTCGAAGCTCTGGCTCGATTTCAAGCTGAACTGGCTGCCCCCCTCCTCGCTACGGGACTTGAACTGCCAGCTGTCGCTGAAGCGCAGTATCACCTTGTCCCCGTCCCGGGTCTCTATCTCGAGGGAGCTCTGCTGGCGGCTGGCCATCTCGGCCGCCCCCAGCTCGGTGGTCGAGACCTCGCCGAAGAACTCCTTCTCGAAGGACGCCAACCCCTCCTGAATGAGCTTGTAGCTCTGATCGATGCCGGTCTTGATCTCCTCGTTGTCGGTGGCCCAGCTGCCGAGCTGCTCCTTGGCACTGCCAAAGCCCATGTCCACCCCCTTGCGGGCCTGGGCCATCATCTCGGCCAGCTCGTCGTCGCTCTTGCCATCCGCCCGGGCCGCCCCCAGCCGTCCGGTGACAAATTGCAGCACGTTGTCCGCCACTGCGTCGAAATCGAACAGGGTATCCGGGGTGATCGCCTCCGGCTGACTCAGCTTGAACTCCTGGCTCTTGGGGGCCTGATAGTGCTGGCCGTTGATCTCCAACGCGAACTGCAGCGCCTGCTGAATGAGTCGCTGCGCCCATTTCGGGGGCTGGTTGAGGGAGACCTGATCCCCTTCCTCCGCCTGCTTGTTTTGGACAGTCTGGGTTGCCTTGGGGGAGGCACCCACTCCCTTGGGTTGGGCCGCGCCCATGCCATCGATCTGCATCATTCTTCCTCCCGCCATAGTGGTGGATCGGTTATCGGCCTGACTGGACACTTCTTGACCATAAAAACTTGGAGAATCTGCGGCCGCCTCTTACAATCTTGCCCCTTTGGTTGGCCAAGGCCTTCCCCCGGTTTCTGTCCGGCCCTGCCGGTGTGCATCTGAGGTATCTATGACCCAATCCCAGCGGACCCCCGCCGACTATCAGGCCCAGCTCGACGAGAAGCGCGCCCGCCTCACCGAGCTGTTCGCCAGCAGCAACCCGCCTGCGCTGGAGGTGCACGCCTCCCCTGCCGAGCACTACCGGATGCGCGCCGAGTTCCGCATCTGGCACGAGGGGGATGATCTCTTCCACTGCATGTATACCCCGGCCACCAAGGAGATCATCCGGGTCGACCAGTTCCCCACCGCCAGCCTGCTCATCAACCAGCTGATGCCGAAGTTGATCGAGGGCCTGCGCCCGCATCCGGTGCTGCGCAAGAAGCTGTTCCAGATAGATTACCTCTCCACCCAGTCCGGCCAGCTCTGTGTCAGCCTGCTCTATCACCGCCAGCTCCAGGCCGATTGGCAGCCGGTCGCCGAGGCACTGCAAAGCGAGTTGCGCGCGCAGGGCTTCGATCTGCGGCTCATCGGCCGCGCCCACAAGCAGAAGATCTGCCTGGGGGAAGAGTTCGTCATCGAGCGGCTGAAGGTGCAAGGCCGTGAGCTCATCTACAAGCAGGTGGAGAACAGCTTCACCCAGCCCAATGCCGCCATCAACGAGCAGATGCTGGGCTGGGCGCTGGACGTGACCAAGGGGAGCGAGGGGGACCTGCTGGAGCTCTACTGCGGCAACGGCAACTTCTCCATCGCCCTGGCCCAGAATTTCCGCAAGGTGCTGGCCACCGAGATCGCCAAGCCGAGCGTGGACTCCGCCCAGTTCAACATCGCCGCCAATGGCGTGGAGAACCTGATCATACTGCGCATGTCCGCCGAGGAGTTCACCCTGGCGATGCGCGGCGAGCGGGAGTTCAACCGCCTCAAGGGCGTCGACTTGAAGAGCTACCAGTGCAACACCATCTTCGTCGACCCGCCCCGCGCCGGCCTGGACGATGCGACAGTCCGGCTGGTGCAGGAGTACGACAACATCCTCTACATCTCCTGCAACCCGGAGACGCTGCAGGCCAACATGGCGGTACTCGGCGAGACCCACGAGATCGCCCGCTTCGCCCTGTTCGACCAGTTCCCCTGGACCCATCATATGGAAGCCGGGGTCTATCTGCGCCGCAAGGCTGGCTAATCCCGTTGGGCAGGCCGCTTCGCCCGGTTCGAGCCGACCCCCTGAACCCACCATATGGAAGCCGGGGTCTATCTGCGCCGCAAGGCTGGCTAATCCCGTTGGGCAGGCCGCTTCGCCCGGTTCGAGCCGATCCCCTGAACCCACCATATGGAAGCCGGGGCCTGTCTGAAGCACAAGGTGGGTTAACGTCTCCCCCTCATCCCCACCCCTTCTCCCGCAAGGGGAGAAGGGAGTGGAAGACCTTGAGGTAAAGTAGGATCGGCATCGCAAGGCAGGCCGATCCCACCGCTATCCACACGCAAAATGACGACAGGGCCCAAGGGCCCTGTCCGATTATTTATCCCGGTGCAGATCGGCAGCGGAGCCGTTATGCTGACGGCACGCGCATTCGCGCCATTGCCTGGGCCTCATGCCACCATGCCACGCGTTCTCTTTGTTGAAGATGATCCCGAAATAGGCCAGCTCATCAGCAGCTGGCTCGGCCGCCACGATATCGAGGTCCTGCTGGAGACCCGGGGCGATCTCGCGCTCGCCAGGGTCGAGGCCGAGCAACCGGATCTGGTGCTGCTCGACATCATGCTGCCGGGTCAGGATGGCCTCTCCCTGTGCCGGGATCTGCGCCCGCGCTTTGCCGGCCCCATCGTCATGCTCACCTCGCTCGACAGCGACATGAACCAGATCCTGAGTCTGGAGCTCGGTGCCAACGACTACATCCTCAAGACCACGCCGCCGCCTGTGCTGCTGGCCCGCCTGCGGGTCCAGTTCCGCCAGCAGGGGCAGATGCCGCAGGCGAGCTCGCCCGGCACCCCGCCCCAGCGCCTGCAATTCGGCCGCCTGCAGATCGATGGCCCCGGCCGGGATGTGCGGCTCGATGGCAACAGCATCCCGCTCTCCACCGCCGATTTCGATCTGCTGTGGGAGCTGGCCTGCCACGCCGGCCAGATCCTGGGGCGGGAGGCGCTGTTTCGCAGCCTGCGCGGCCGCGACTACGACGGCCAGGATCGCAGCATGGACGTCGCCATCTCCCGCCTGCGCCGCAAGCTCGGGGATGACACCACCAATCCGACCCGGATCAAGACGGTACGCCAGAAGGGCTATCTGCTGGTGCCCCAGGCCTGGGAATGAGCGGGTGTCTCACACGTCTGCACACCAGAAGCCCGACTATGACACCACCAATCCGACCCGGATCAAGACGGTGCGCCAGAAGGGGCTATTTGCGAGTAACGGCTGGTGTCCCAGGCCTGGGAATAAGCACGCCGCCGGTTGCCCCGTCTCGCAGGGGCAACCCATGCGGCAATAACCACAGGAAGAACCACCATGCGGCGCCTGTTTATCCAGTTTTATCTGCTGCTGATCGGCTGTTTTGGCCTAGCCATCCTGTTGATCGGTCTGGTCTATCAGGTCAGCGCCGAGCGGGCGGGAGATCGCTATCTGGAGCACATGATGCAAGGCTCCCTCGGCCTGCTCACCGGCGAGCTGGCCCGCCTGCCGCCGGAGCGCTGGCCGGAGCGCACCGCGGAGCAGAGCCGCCAGCTCAACCTGCCGCTGCAGATAGGGGCCCTCGCCAACCAGCCCCTGGCCCGGGAGGATCAGAGCTTTCTCGAGGAGGGCAACATCGTCATCGTCGAGGAGGATGACACCTTCCTGCAGCGCATCCCCGCCACCGATCAGGTGCTGATCGTCGGCCCGGTTCCCTATCTCTCCTACCTGCACGAGCTGCACTGGGTCGATGTGGGCCTGCTGCTGCTCATCGGTCTCTCCCTCGGCCTGCCGATCCTGCTCTGGCTGAGACCCCATTGGCGCGGCCTGCAACAACTCGAACAGACCGCCCGCCGGGTCGGTGACGGAGATCTCTCCAGCCGCACCGGCCTGCCCGCCAACAGCAGCCTGGCCAGGGTCGGTCGCACCTTCGATCTAATGGCGGAGCAGTTGCAGGCCATGCTGGCCAGCCGCAAGCAGCTGACCGATGCCATCGCCCACGAGCTGCGCACCCCCCTGGTGCGGCTGCGCTACCGGCTCGCCATGCTGGAGCCACAACCGGCCGAGGCCGACCGGCAGGGGCTGGAACGAGATCTGGGGGCACTGGACGCCCTCATCGAGGAGATGCTCACCTATGCGCGGCTCGATCGCCCCGAGCTGCCGCTGCAATGCAGCGATCTGGAGCTGGGTGACTGGGCCGGGGCGCATCTCGCCGACTGGCAGGCACTGCGGCCGGAGAAGCAACTCGAGTTCATTCCCCCCGCCGGCCCCCTGCCCTGGCGTGGCGACGCCAGACTGCTGGAGCGGGCGCTGGAGAACCTCATCGGCAACGCCCTGCGCCACGCCAGCAGTCGGGTGACCCTGCACATGGCGCGGCGGCAGGAGCACTATCTGCTGGAAGTGAGTGACGACGGCCCCGGCATAGACCCGGCGCTGGCGCCCCAGATCTTCGAGCCCTTCGTGCGCCTCGATCAGAGCCGGGACAGGCGCACCGGTGGGGCCGGGCTCGGGCTCGCCATAGTGCGCAGCATCGCCCGCCACCACGGCGGCGAGGTGCAACTGCTGCCCTCTGCGAGCGGCGCCCGTTTCTGCCTGACCTTGCCCGTACATTTGGATACAAACCGTCACCAGCCACTCACTGAAGCAAACCAGGCGCTGCCCTAGGATGAAGGCATGGAGAAAGGCTCCATGTCATCAACCCGAATGAGGAACTGGAATATGAAAAAGCTGATCCCCCTGACTCTGGCCGCTGTCTTCGCCCTGACCTCTGGCTTCACCATGGCTGCCACCCCGACCAAGGCTGCCGCTCCCCATGCCACCCAGACCAAGGTAGTGAAAAAGCATCACAAGGCGGCCCACACCTCAGTCGCCCCTGCCAAGGTCAAACCCGCTGCAGCAGCACCCAAGGCCTGATAGCAACGGCTCGGCTTTGCCCTAACGAGAAGGGGCCCCATCGCGGGGCCCCTTCTGTTTTTGCCGAGGACGAACCTGAGGCTCAATCCAGCATATAGTCTGCCGGCAGCGCGATGCGCGCCACGCCGGAGGCTACCGCCGCCAGCGCCACGGCGCGGGCCACCCGCGGCAGCAGGCGGGCGTCCATCGGCTTGGGAATGACGTAATCCTTGCCAAAGTGCAGCTCGCTCACCCCGGCGGCCACCAGCACCTCGGCCGGCACGGGTTCTTTCACCAGACCGCGAATGGCCTCCACCGCCGCCACCTTCATGGCATCGTTGATGCGGCTGGCGCGGGCATCCAGAGCGCCACGGAAGATGAAGGGGAAGCAGATGACGTTGTTGATCTGGTTCGGGTAGTCAGAGCGACCGGTGCCCATGATGAGATCGCCCCGCACGGCGTGGGCCAGGGCGGGCTTGATCTCGGGATCCGGGTTGGAGCAGGCGAAGATCACCGGGCGCGGCGCCATCAGGGCCACCGCCTCGGCGGGCAGCACGTCCGGACCGGAGACGCCGACGAACACATCGGCCCCTGCGATGACATCCATCAGGGTCTGCAACGGGGTGTCGTTGGCGAAGCGCTGCTTGTACTGGTTCAGATTGGTGCGGCCTGTGTGGATCACCCCCTGGCGGTCCAGCATGAAGATGTTCTGCGGCGCGGCGCCGCACTTGATCAGCAAGTCCATGCAGGCGGTGGCGGCGGCGCCGGCCCCCATGCAGACGATGCGGCTCTGCTCGATGCGCTTGCCCTGCACCTCCAGGGCGTTGAGCAGGCCGGCGGCGGTGACGATGGCGGTGCCGTGCTGATCGTCGTGGAACACCGGGATGTCGCAGCGCGCGATCAGCGCCTGCTCTATCTCGAAGCACTCGGGGGCCTTGATGTCTTCCAGGTTGATGCCACCGAAGGTGTCGGCGATGGCCGCGACCGTGTCGATGAACTGCTGGCTGGTCTCATGTTTCACTTCGATGTCGATGGCGTCGATGCCGGCGAAGCGCTTGAACAGCAGGGCCTTGCCCTCCATCACCGGCTTGGAGGCCAGCGGGCCCAGATTACCCAATCCCAGGATGGCGGTACCATTGGAGATGACGGCCACCAGATTGCCCTTGCCGGTGTAGCGGTAGGCGTCATCCGGATTGGCGGCGATCTCGCGCACCGGCTCGGCCACCCCGGGGCTGTAGGCCAGCGCCAGATCGCGGGCGGTCTCGGCGGGCTTGGTGAGGACGATGGCAATCTTGCCGGGAATGGGATGGGCGTGGTAATCGAGCGCTTGCTGACGCAGATCGGACATGGGGGACCCCGATACGGAAGTGAATGTGGTGGTGCATGGCTCGCCGCTGGCGAGGGCTGGGGATCATAAAGAAAACCTTCCTGCTTTTACAGCAGAAAACATTACAAAATACCACCAACCAGGCAGCCAGCAGCATGTTGCACCACACAACAATACCTATTTAGTTATAGATCTGGTTTCAATCCATCACGGGTATGCCGGCCCTCTGCTCCGCCTGGCGGGCGATGGCCTCGGTCATCCCCTGGAAGATGAAGAGGTGGAACGGCAGCATGGCGAGCCAGTAGGCCAGCCCCCAGGCGCCCTGGGGATGCCAGTGGGCGGTCACCTTGAGCCGGGTCAGGCCGGATTCCTGCGGCAGTATGTTGAACTCCAGCCGCCCCACCCCCGGCGCCTTCATGTTGAACAGCAGATCCAGCCTGCGTCCCTCATCCACCCCGAGGATCTGCCAGGAGTCCAGCATGTCCCCCTTCACGAACTGCGCCGGGTTGGTGCGGCCCCGGGTCAGTGCCGGGCCACCGATCAGGTGATCCATCCACTCACGCACCACCCACAATTCGTTCATGTAGAAATAGCGCTGCTCACCGCCGAGCTGTTGCAACACCTGCCACACCACCTCGGGGGCGGCGAGGCAGTCGGCCTCCCCGCTCGCGGTGCGATCGTAGAAGCCGTACTCGGGATGGCGCCAGCGCAGGCCGAGCGGCGTCTCCTCCCCCTGCTGCTCGGCGCCGAGCTTCTGCTCCAGCGCCAGACTCTCGGTCAGCGCCTCGTCGAAGCTGAGCAGGTGCTGGGGCAGCAGCGCTCGCAGCGGGCCGTCGTCCGCCGGGATGTCGTGCTTGAGCCCGCCCACCAGCGCCTTGGCAATGGGTTGGGGCACCGAGGTGGCAAATTGCAGCCACCAAGCGGAGAGGCGGGGGCTCAACAAGGGGATGGGGATGATGGGGCAACGCTTGCCGATGTGGGCGGCAAACTTCTGCAACTGCTGCTGGTAGCTGAGCAGCTCGGGCCCGGCGGCGTTGAACACCTGGCCCTCCACTCCCTCGGCCTCCACCAGCCCGACCAGATAGTGCAGCAAATTGGAGAGTGCGATGGGAGGCGTGCGGGAGCGCACCCACCTGGGGGTGACCATCATGGGCAGGTTGAACACCAGATCCCGCATCACCTCGAAGGCGGCAGAGCCGGGCCCGATGATGATGCCGGCCCGCAGCTCCACCGTCGGCACCTCCGCCTCGCGAAACAGCTCGCCGCAGTGGCGACGGGAGTTGAGGTGGCGGCTGTTGCAGCGCTCCGGCTGGATGGCACCGAGATAGATGATGCGCCGCACCCCGGCGGCACGGGCGGCGGCGGCGAAGTTCTTCACCCCCTGCTGCTCCAGCCGGTGGAAACCGGCGCCGGCCCCCATGGCATGCACCAGATAGAAGACTGTATCGACCCCGGCCAGCGCCGGTGGCAGGGTGGCGGGTTTGAGGCTGTCGGCGAGACGAAACTCCACCCCCTCCGGCAGGCGGCAGGGACGGCGGGCCCCGGCGATCACCCGATAGCCCAGCCCCTGCAGATGAGGCACCAGGTAGGAACCTATGTAACCAGCTGCTCCCATCACCAGACAGTTTCTCATCGGCATTTTCCCTGTTTTGTCCGAACCAGGCATAAGGAGCCCGCTATCGGCAGATAGGGCACCAGATAAGAATCCATATGGTAGCCAGCCGCCCCCATCACCAGACAATTTCGCATCCGCTCACTCCCTGTTTTTCCCATTCACTTAGCGTCCCCTTCTCCCGCAAGGGGAGAAGGGAGAGTCCCACCATAGGGCAAAGCGTTGCAATACAGAACGCTGCGCAATAAAAAAGGCGCCCATTGGGCGCCTTTTTCAGAATTCTTTAGAAGTAAGATTACTTCTTGGCAGTCAGACCACCGAAACGCTTGTTGAACTTGTCTACGCGGCCGCCGCTAGAAACTTCTTTCTGCTTGCCGGTATAGAACGGGTGGCAGGCAGAGCACACGTCCAGGTTCAGATCTTTACCCAGGGTAGAGAAGGTATTGATGACGTTACCGCAAGAGCATTTGCAGGTGATGGCGACGTACTCGGGATGGATATTAGCTTTCATGGACAACCTCGATAATAGGCCGTGTCGCCATCCGATCTCTTGTCGGACACCACACGATTGTTGAACACAGTTTCAAAGGCTGCGAATAATATAGGAAATGCCTGAGATCAGGCAAGTAGCTTCGCAGAAAAAATAGGCAGCCCTTGGTGGATTCATCGCAAACGCTTGATCTGGTTCGTGTCGCAGTACCGGTGCCGTTACGCCGTCACTTCGACTATCTCTCCCCCCTGCCCCTGCCTGCCCCCGGTTGTCGGGTCGAGATCCCCTTCGGCCCCCAGACCCTGGTCGGCCTGGTGGTGGCCCATCCGACCGAGAGCCAGGTGCCGCGCAACAAGCTCAAGCCCATTAAACGGGTGCTGGACAGCGAGCCGGTGCTGGGGCCGGACATTCTGGCGCTGATGGCCTGGAGCGCCAACTACTACCAGCATCCGCTGGGAGAGGTGCTGCCCCACGCCCTGCCGGTGCTGGTGCGCAAGGGCGAGTCCGCCGCCTACCGGGAGCTGGAGTTCTGGTTTGCCACCGACGCGGGGATGGCAATCGATCTCAACGAACTCAAACGCTCCCCCAAGCAGCAGCAGGCCCTGGCCTGGCTGCGCAAGGGGCCGCAGACCCCGTCCGCCCTCAAGCAGGAGGAGATCCAGAGCCCGGCGCTCAACGCCCTGGCGAAGAAGGGCTTGCTAGAGAAACGCAGCCTGGAGCCGAGCCATGAAGGGGACTGGGCGACCCGTTTCGATGCGGGGGAAGGGCTGCGCCTCAATGGCGAGCAGGCGCTGGCGGTGGCCGCCGTCACCAGCCAGAGCGACAGGTTCGGCGCCTTCCTGCTGGATGGCATCACCGGCTCCGGCAAGACCGAAGTTTACTTGAGCATCCTCGAGCCCCTGCTCAAGGCAGGCAAGCAGGCGCTGGTGATGGTGCCGGAGATCGGTCTCACCCCTCAGACCATCAACCGCTTCCGCCGCCGCTTCCAGGTGCCCGTGGTGGCGATGAACTCCGCCATGAACGACAGGGAGCGGCTCGATGCCTGGCTCGCCTGCCGCGACGGTGGCGCCGCCATCCTGATCGGCACCCGCTCCGCCGTGTTCACGCCGTTCAAGGATCTCGGCATCATCATCATCGACGAGGAGCACGACGGCTCCTTCAAGCAACAGGACGGCTTCCGCTATCACGCCCGGGATCTCGCGGTGATGCGGGCCCATCGCGCCGGTATTCCCATACTGCTCGGCTCGGCCACCCCGTCTCTGGAGACGCTGCACAACGCCCGCACCGGCAAGTATCACCATCTTCACCTGACCCGGCGTGCCGGCAACGCCCAGACCGCCCGCCAGGTGATCCTGGACATCAAGAGCGTGCGGCTGCAGGCCGGGTTATCCCCCCAGCTCGAGCAGCTGATGGCGGAACATCTGGCGGCGGGCAACCAGGTGATGCTGTTTCTCAACCGCCGCGGCTATGCCCCGGCCCTTATCTGCCACCAGTGCGGCTGGAGCGCCGCCTGCGAGCGCTGCGATGCCTGGTACACCTGGCACCAGGCCGGACGGCGACTGCACTGCCATCACTGCGACAGCGTTCGCCCCCTGCCCCACCACTGCCCCTCGTGCGGCAGCAACGAGCTGGTCGGCTCCGGGGTCGGCACCGAGCAGCTGGAACAACTGCTCACCACCGTTTTCCCGCAATATCCTGTTGTGCGCATCGACAGGGACAACACTCGCCGCAAGGGAGAGCTGGAGACCCACCTCGGCGACATCAAGGCGGGCAAGTACAAGATCCTGATCGGCACCCAGATGCTGGCCAAGGGTCACCACTTCCCGGACGTGACCCTGGTCGGCCTGCTGGACGTGGATGGCGCCCTGTTCAGCGCCGATTTTCGCGCCGCCGAGAAGCTGGCCCAGCTCTACACCCAGGTGGCGGGCCGCGCCGGTCGCGCCAGCAAGCCAGGGCTGGTGGTGCTGCAGAGCCATCACCCGGAGCACGCCCTGCTGCAGGATCTGACCCAGAACGGCTACGGACACTTCGCCGACACGGCGCTCAAGGAGCGCCGCCTGCTGGGATTGCCGCCGTTCAGCTATCAGGGACTGTTCCGGGCCGAAGCCAACGGTCGCGACGAGGTGCAGCTGTTCCTCGGCCGCCTCGCCGATACCCTGCGTGGCGCCCACTACCCTCAGGTGCAGGTGCTGGGGCCCATCAGCGGCTTCATGGAACGCAAGGCGGGCAAGTTCCGCATGCAGTTGCTGGTACAGGGGCCTAACCGGACCCCGCTCGCGCAGTTGCTGGATTGGGTGGTCAAGGAGCTGGACGGCTGGCCAGAGACCAAGAAGGTGCGCTGGAGCCTGGATATAGATCCCACGGAGTTGAATTAAACCGCCGCCATCACGAGCCGCCAGCAGCGTTTTCCTTATCGTGCGTCTGACTACGCCGCTTCGCGGCTAATCAAACCTACGGATCTTGCGATAGTGCGCACCCGCCATGGCGTCTTTGCTCCCTTCTCCCCTCGCGGGAGAAGGGTTGGGGGATGAGGGGGAGAACCAGAACGCAACGAGGGGACCTTGGCCCCCTCGTTGTTTTTACCCCATGACGGCTCCGGCTTATTCGGCGGCCTGGGAGACCCCGGTCAGCCGCACCTCGACCCGGCGATCCGGGGCCAGACAGGCGATCATCTGCGCCTTGGCACCATCCGGGCAACTGCCCCCCGTCACCGGGGAAGATTCACCACGCCCCTCGGCACGCACCTTGTCGGCAAACAGACCCTTGGCGATGAGATAATCCGCCACGCTGCGGGCTCGTTGCTCAGACAGGGACTGGTTGTAGGCATCCGAGCCGATGCGGTCGGTGTGGCCGATCACCGTGGCCACCCCATCCTTCGGATTGGCGGCCAGGATCTGGGCAAACAGGTTGTCCAGTGCCTGGCTGGCCTCGGGTTTCAGGGTCGCCTTGTTGAATTCGAACAGCACATCCGAATCCAGGCTGAACTGCTTCTCCACCAGCACGGGGGCTGGCGCGGGTTCCGGGGCGGGCACGGGCGCCACCGGCTCGTCACCGATCTGGCCGAAGCGATAGAGCATGCCGACCGACAGCAGACCGTTGTCCATCTCTATGCCCGACTCCCCGGGAGAGGTTTTACCGAGCGGCGTGGTGTATTGGTACTCGAGGCGGGCGGCCCAGTCCTTGTCGATGGCGTATTCGATGCCCAATGCCCCCACAAAGGCGGCACCGTGGTAGCTGCCACTGTTCGACTCCGACAGAGAATTGAGGCCATCGTTGTACCAGGCATTGATGGAGCTGTCGGTCCAGGCATAGGCCCCTCCCAGTCGGCCATAGATATCCAGTGCCGAGGTCGCCGGCAATATGATCCGCATAGTGGCCTGCACCATCTGGGCCTTAGCATCGCCCTCCAAGCCGGAATCTATGCCATTGCCGTTGTAATGCCGGTCTATCTGGTACTTGCCGAGCCAGTCATACCCCAGCTCGACGGCCACATTGCGGTTGACCTGATAGCCCACGAAGGCACCCAGCCCCAGGTCATCGCTGTTCTCGTCCACCTTGGCGGCGTCCAGCATGTTTTCGATCTGGGAGTCGTAATCCACCCCGTAGTAATTGGACCAGCCGGCCTTGCCACCGACGTACCAGGTGTTGTCCTGAGCGGCGGCCTGCACCGCCCCCGTTGCCATCAGGCCGCCGACGAGCACGGCAAGCGTAGACTTGTTCATGATGAGCCCCTGCAATGAATTGTTATGACGCGTTGCGTCTCTCTTCCCTGACGAGGCCCAGAACCCAAGCCTCACACTGAGATTATCCCATCTGTCACTAGCCTCAAATGACAAAACTCTCGGGAGTGTGAGCTCGCTTACATTCTGAGACCAAGGCGGCCTTCTTCCTGATATTCAAGGGAATAGATCCCATTCGCCCAGTACCCTGTCGTCCTTTGATCATGGCTGCATTGCATATGCCAGACCATAATCAAATCCGTTTGACCCCCACCAGTCGTTCGGATAACATCCAAATAATAATGATGCTATCCGCATAGGAATGTCTCGATGTATTTATGACAAGGGGCATTTGATGGGATACGCCTCGCCTGTCAAAGAAAAATACCAATAAATGTCTAATGATTGGTTCCGTGCCTCGTGCGCGCCCAAGACAGCAGAATAAATATGACTCACTCAGCGGTGAAACTGTATTACACCATGAATCGATGACAGGCACCTGGACACATGAACTATCTGGAACGATTAGCTCCTATTTTATTTTTATTGATGTGGAGTAGTGGTGCCATCTTCGTCAAGATGGGATTGGAGAACGCATCTGTGTGGTCCTTCCTGACCCTTAGGGCTACAGGTGCATTTCTACTGATGGGGGTGGTCTATCTCTGTTTTAAAATAAACAGTAAAACAAAATTAACACCAAGCATACTTGCCAGAGTGGAGGTAACAGGCCTCCTGTTGCAAGTCTTCTACCAAGCCTTTTATTTCTTGTCCATTCGTTATGAACTCTCGCCGGGTCTGGTCTCCATCGTCCTCGGCTTGCAACCCATTCTGACCATATTGCTCGGTGGAGATAAGGCATCACCCTATAAACTACTGATTCTTATGATCGGCTTCTCAGGCCTGGGACTTGCGATCTTTGGAGCCAAAGATGTCAGTCATGTCACTCCCTTGGGTGTTATCTTTGCACTCCTCTCGGTAATGGCGATCAGCATAGGTTCTCTCTGCCAGAAGACGATCCCCATGACGCCACTGGAGTCAGGCATGATCCAGAATGGTTGTGCCTCCCTCGTCTTCGTAGCCACTTCCCTCGTTATCGGATGGCATGTGAACTGGACCCCAAACTTCGTCTTCTCCTTATCATGGATGATAGTGGTCGTTTCCACCGGGGCCGTATTACTGTTGTTCTATATGATCCAGAGAAACTCGGCGAGCAAGGTCAGCGTCCTCTTCTATCTGGTGCCAATATTAACCATGCTCTTTGATTTCATTGTTTTCGATACTGAAATTACAACAACAACTATTATGGGGGCACTAATAGTCATCGCCTCTATCAAGCTATTCAATCTACCAACTCGGCGCACATCTGAAAAAAGTGCTCTCGTGAAAATATAAAAGAGGGAAGTTGATACTTCCCTCTTTTTAATCACTTCATGCGTTCATCGCCACTCGCCAGGAACAACCTGTAGGCGGGGTCCTCGCTCACCTCCTTCCAGCCGTAGCCAATCTCGTGCAGGTAGTCGTGGAAGGCGGCCACGTCCTCGTCCGGCAGCTCGAAGGCACAGAGCACCCGGCCATAGTCGGCACCGTGGTTGCGGTAGTGGAACAGGCTGATGTTCCAGCGACAGCCGAGGGTCTCCAGGAAGCGCATCAGGGCGCCCGGCTGCTCCGGGAACTTGAAGCTGTAGAGACGCTCACCGAGGGGCCGGGCAGGGCGGCCGCCAATCATGTAACGCACGTGGTTCTTGGCCAGCTCGCTCTCTGTCATGTTGACCACGGGGTAACCGTTGCCACCGAGCTGATCGATGATCTGGCCGAGCTCCTCGTCGCCCCCGCTGAGGCGCACCGACACGAACAGGGAGGCCTGAGCCGCATCGGCGTAGCGGTAGTTAAACTCGGTCACCATGCGTGGGCCGAGCTGACGACAGAAGTCGAGGAAGGCACCCTTGCGCTCCGGGATGGTCACCGCCAGCATGCCCTCGCGCTTCTCGCCGATCTCGCAGCGCTCCGACACATAGCGCAGACTGTGGAAGTTGACGTTGGCACCGGAAAGGATGGCCGCCATCCGGCCGCCCTTGACCTGCTCCCGCTCACTGTAGGCCTTGAGTCCCGCCAGCGACAGGGCACCCGACGGCTCGGCGATGGCGCGGCAGTCGTCGAAGATGTCCTTCAAGGCGGCGCAGATCTGGTCGTTGGAGACGGTCACCACCTCGTCCAGATACTGGTTGCACAGGCGGAAGGTCTCCTCACCGATGCGCCTGACCGCCACCCCGTCCGCAAACAGCGAGACCCGCTCCAGGTTGACCGGCTCACCGGCCGCCAGCGCGGCCTTGAGGCAGGCGGAGCCCTCTGCTTCCACCCCTATCACCTTCACGTCCGGCAGCAGTTGCTTGATGTAGACCGCCACCCCGGCGGCCAGGCCGCCGCCGCCCACCGGCACGAACACGTGGGTGAGGTGGGTGTCCTGCTCCAGCAGCTCCTTGCCGATGGTGCCCTGGCCCGCGATCACCTCGACGTCGTCGAACGGCGGTATCAGGGTATAGCCCTCCAGCTCGGCGAGACGGCGACTCTCGCCGTAGGCCTCGTCGAAGCTGTTGCCAAACAGCATGACGTTGCCGCCCAGCCGGCGCACCGCATCGATCTTGATGTCCGGTGTGGTCTTGGGCATCACTATGATGGCCTTGATGCCGAGCTTGGCCGCCGACAGCGCCACCCCCTGGGCATGGTTGCCAGCAGAGGCGGCGATGACACCGTGATCCTTCTGCTCCTGGGTCAGGGTGGCGATCTTGTGATAGGCGCCGCGCAGCTTGAAGGAGTGTACCGGTTGCAAGTCTTCCCGCTTGAGGGAGACCTGGTTGCCGAGCCGCTCGGAGAGCTTCTTGAGGGTCTGCAGAGGAGTCACCCGCGCCGCCTCGTAGACGGGGGAGAGCAACACCTTGCGTAGATAATCTGCCGCTGAAACCATGTCCTATTCCTCCAGCTTGCTGAGATCGCGCCACACCAACCCCTTGTCGGCACAGGAGGAGGCGAGCAGCACTTTGCATAAATGATCTGTCGTCGTGCTCATGATCACTCCTCCAGCTTGCTGAGGTCACGCACCGCGCCCTTGTCGGCGCTGGTGGCGAGCATGGCGTAGGCACGCAGGGCGTAGGAGACCTGACGCTGACGATTCAGCGGCTTCCAGCCACGGGCCTCGACGGCGGCGCGGCGCGTGGCCAGCACGCTGTCGGCCACTTCCAGCACCATGCTGCGGGCCGGGATGTTGATGTTGATGATGTCGCCATCTTCCACCAGGCCTATGGTGCCGCCGGAGGCCGCCTCGGGGGAGACGTGACCGATGGAGAGGCCCGAGGTGCCGCCGGAGAAGCGGCCGTCGGTGATCAGTGCGCACGCCTTGCCGAGCCCCATGGATTTGAGATAGGTGGTGGGGTAGAGCATCTCCTGCATGCCGGGGCCACCCTTGGGCCCTTCGTAGCGGATCACCACCACCTCACCTGCCTGCACAGTGCCATCCAGAATGCCGGCCACCGCCGTGTCCTGGCTCTCGAACACCCGGGCCGGGCCGCGGAAGCAGAGGTTCTCCTCATCCACCCCGGCGGTCTTGACGATGGCGCCGTTAAGGGCGAGGTTGCCGGATAGCACGGCCAGGCCCCCTTCCAGGCTGTAGGCGTTGTCCAGCGAGCGGATGCAGCCCTCGGCGCGGTCCAGGTCCAGCTCGGGCCAGCGGCAGCTCTGGCTGAACGCCTTGGTGGTGCGGATGCCGGCCGGGCCGGCGCGATAGAAGTCGTGCACCGCCTTGTCATCGCAGCGGCTGACGTCGTACTGCTCCAGCAGCTCGTGCAAGCTGGTGCCGAGCACGTTGCGGGTGTCGCCGTGCACCAGCCCGGCCTTCTCCAGCTGGCCCAGGATGGCGACCACGCCACCGGCGCGGTGCACGTCTTCCATGTGGTACTTCTGGGTGGAAGGCGCCACCTTGCACAACTGGGGCACCCGGCGGGACATGCGATCGATGTCGGTCATGGTGAAGTCCACCCCGGCCTCCTGGGCCGCCGCCAGCAGGTGCAGCACGGTGTTGGTGGAGCCGCCCATGGCGATGTCCAGCGCCATGGCGTTCTCAAACGCCGCCTTGGTGGCGATGTTGCGCGGCAGGGCGCTCTCGTCGTCCTGCTGGTAGTAACGATTCGCCAGGGCGACGATGCGCTGACCCGCCAGCTTGAACAGCTGCTCCCGATCGGAGTGAGTCGCCAGCATGGAGCCGTTGCCCGGCTGGGAGAGGCCCAGCGCCTCGGTCAGACAGTTCATGGAGTTGGCGGTGAACATGCCGGAGCAGGAGCCGCAGGTGGGACAGGCGCTGCGCTCTATCTGATCGCTCTGGGCGTCGGACACCTTGGGATCGGCACCCTGGATCATGGCGTCCACCAGATCCAACTTGATGATCTGATCCGACAGCTTGGTCTTGCCCGCCTCCATGGGGCCGCCGGAGACGAAGATCACCGGGATGTTGATGCGCAGGGCGGCCATCAGCATCCCCGGGGTGATCTTGTCGCAGTTGGAGATGCAGACCATGGCGTCGGCGCAGTGGGCGTTGACCATGTACTCCACGGAGTCGGCGATCAATTCGCGGGAGGGCAGCGAATAGAGCATGCCGCCGTGGCCCATGGCGATGCCGTCATCCACGGCTATGGTGTTGAACTCCTTGGCGACGCCACCGGCCGCCTCGATCTCCCGGGCCACCAGCTGGCCGAGATCCTTGAGGTGCACGTGACCGGGCACGAACTGGGTAAAGGAGTTGACCACGGCGATGATGGGCTTGCCGAAATCCTGGTCGGTCATGCCGGTGGCGCGCCAGAGGGCACGGGCCCCGGCCATGTTACGTCCGTGGGTGGTGGTGGCGGATCTCAACTTCGGCATTGTCTCTACTCCCTGAATACATGAGCCCGGTTGGGCAAATTAGTGATGCAAAACTGTCACTGCAAATCGGTTGTGGCAAAGGATCTGCCCTTGCCACAGCCGACTCTGGTCTGAGAGCGGGCGACGGATCGCCCGCTCAGCCTTCGGTCAGTCGTTGACCGGGGTCAGCCAGCCCCACTTGTCCTCGGTCTGGCCGTTGCATGGGGGCAAATGCTGCCCCGCTGATTCAATCGTTAACTGGGGTCAACCAGTTCCATTTGTCCTCGGTCTGACCGTTGAACAGGCCGAAGAAGGCATTCTGCAACTGCTCGGTCACCGGGCCACGGCTGCCAGCGCCCACCTTCATCCGATCGACGGAACGCACCGGGGTCACCTCGGCGGCGGTGCCGGTCATGAAGATCTCGTCCGCCACGTACAGGGCTTCGCGCGGCAGCGCCTGCTCGCGCACCTCATAGCCCAGATCTTTAGCCAGCGTCATTATGGTGTCGCGGGTGATGCCGGGCAGGATGGCGGCGGTGGCGGGCGGGGTGAACAGCACGCCGTTCTTCACCAGGAACAGGTTCTCCCCCGCCCCCTCGCTCAGGTAGCCGTTCACGTCCAGCGCCAGCCCCTCGGCGAAGCCGTTGCGCTTGGCCTCCCTGCTGATCAGCTGGGATGAGAGATAGTTGCCGCCGGCCTTGGCACCGGTGGGGATGGTGTTGGGCGCGAGCCGGCTCCAGGAGGTGACGCACACATCCACCCCGTTTTTGAGCCCCTCCTCGCCGAGGTAGGCGCCCCAGGGCAGGGCTGCGACCATGAGATCCGCCTTGGCATCCAGCGGCGGATGCAGCCCCAGCCCCACGTTGCCGACAAAGGCCAGCGGACGCAGATAGCCTCTTTTGAGGCCGTTCTCGCGCACCACGGTGCGGCAGGCGTCATTCACCTCGGCCTCGCTGTAGGGCACGTCCATCCAGTAGATCCTGGCGGAGTCGAACAGGCGGCGGGTGTGCTCCTGCAGACGGAAGATGCAGGTCCCCTTGGGGGTATCGTAGGCACGCACCCCCTCGAACACCGAGGAGCCGTAGTGCAGGGCGTGGCTCATGACGTGGACCTGGGCATCTTGCCAGGGCACCAGTTTGCCGTTGAACCAGATGTATTGAGGATGGGAAGGCTGTGACATTGGCTTTGCTCCTTAAGCGCTGATCCGGGGCTGCTGTTCCAGTGCATCGACCCGGGAGACGTCCACCAGCTTGACCAGCTGGCTCCACAACTGCTGGATGGGACGCACCGACTCGACAGTAACCGTGATCCGCAGCTGTTGGCAATCCTGCTCCGCTCTCGTTTCCATAGTGAGGGCGCAGAGGGCGAAGCCGCGGTGGCGCACCACCCGCAGCACCCGCTCCATCACTTCGGGTCTCGGCTGGGCGTGAATATGCAATGTGTGCTGGTTCATGGGCGTTGCTCCATCATCTTGTGGTTGGCGACTCCTGGTGGCACCAGGGGCCAGACGTTTTCTTCCTCTGAAATCGCGACATGCAGCAGGTAGGCGCTCTCGCTCGCCAGCAGACGGCCCAGCGCCGGCGCTATCTCCGCCTTGCAGCTGATGGTCTCGCCGGGGATGCCGAACGCGGCGGCCAGGGCGATGAAATCCGGGTTGTCCGAGAGTATGGTCTCGCTGTAGCGGCCGTCGAAGAACAGCTCCTGCCACTGGCGCACCATGCCGAGACGCTGGTTGTCGATCAGCACCATTTTCACCTTGAGCTGGGCGCGGCGTATGGTGCCGAGCTCCTGCACATTCATCATGAAGGAGCCGTCACCGCTCACCAGCACCACCTCATCATCCGGCCGCGACATCTTGGCGCCGATGGCGGCGGGCAGGCCGAAGCCCATGGTGCCGAGGCCGGCGCTGGAGAGATGGTTGCGCGGGCTGGTGAAGCGCATGTGCTGGGCCACCCACATCTGGTGCTGGCCCACATCGCAGGCCACCACGCTGCTCTCGGGCAGACGCTCGGAGAGCTGCTTGAGCAGGGCCGGGGCGTAGATGGGCTGGCCGGGGTGGTCGTAGCGAAACGCATATTCCCGTGCCATGGCGGCGCAGTGCTCACGCCAGGGGGCGATGTCGAGGGCCATGGCCAGCGCCGGCAGCACCAGCCTCAGATCCGTGGTGATGCCCACCTCGGCGGCGCGTCGCTTGCCGAACTCGGCGGCGTCCACGTCCAGATGGACCACCCTGGCGTGGGGGGCGAACTCGTCCAGCTTGCCGGTCACCCGATCATCGAAACGGGCGCCCACCACCAGCAGCAGATCGCACTGCTGCACCGCGTAGTTGGCGGCCTTGGTGCCGTGCATGCCGAGCATGCCGAGATAGACGGGGCTGTCGGGATCCAGCGCCCCTATCCCCTTGAGGGTGGTGACCGCCGGCATGCCGCTGGCGGCGGCAAACTCGCGCAGCTCGGCCTCGGCATTGGCCATGCCGACCCCGCCCCCGACGTAGAGCACGGGGCGCTCGGCGGCCGCCAGCAGGGCGCGGGCGGCGCCGATCTCGGCCGGGTTGAGGGCCTCCGGCTCCACCACCGCAAACAGCGGGCTCAGGGCAGGCACGGTGGCCAGCTGGATATCCTTGGGAAAATCGATGAGCACGGGACCGGGGCGGCCTTCGGTAGCGATGGCGAAGGCTTCGGCCAGCACACGCCCCAAGTCGGCGGGGTCGGTGACCATGAAGGAGTGCTTGGTGCAGGAGAGGGACATGCCAAGTACATCCACCTCCTGGAAGGCATCGGTGCCCACCGCGGCGCAAGCTACCTGGCCACTGATGGCCACCAGCGGCACCGAGTCGAGCAGCGCCTCCGCCAGGCCGGTCACCAGGTTGGTGGCACCGGGGCCCGAGGTGGCGATGCAGACCCCCACCCGGCCGGAGGCGCGGGCATAGCCCACCGCCGCCATGGCGGCACCCTGCTCGTGGCGGCAGAGCTGATGGGCCAGACCACCGTCATACAGGGCATCGTAGACCGGCATGATGGCCCCGCCCGGGTAACCAAACACCTGGGTCACACCCTGTTTCTTGAGAGCCTGTACCAAAAACTGCGCGCCGTTCATGTGGAAATCCTGTCCTTTGGTCGAAAAAAAACCCCCGAGCCGTGAGGCTCGGGGGTCGCTTGTTTCGTTCTGTCCGGTGGTGGGTCTATCCCTTGTTCCGTGCAGCTAAACGAGCCCCGAGCGGTGAGATAATAATCACCACTAGGACCACAATAATGCTGACGAAACGGGAGGCCATGTTCATAGTTACAACCGGAAATCCTGTGAAATGGGGGCGGTTTGCACCGCGAATGGCTATTAGAACTAGCACGGTGATTTTTATTGGGCAAGCGTTTTTAGCTGACAAGACTCTGATTTCAAGCGCGCCGACGGCCTCTGACTGGCACAAAAAACTAATAAAAAACGGTTAACCAGCACATACATCAAACCAAGGACGGGATTTATGTCATTAGCTGTGGTTTATAGCCGTGCCAGCCTGGGGATCGCGGCGCCGCAAGTCACGGTAGAAGTCCATTTATCCAACGGGTTGCCCGCCTTCAACATGGTGGGATTACCGGAAACCTCGGTGAAGGAGTCGCGGGATCGGGTGCGCAGCGCCCTGCTCAACGGCAACTTCGAGTTCCCGAGCAAGCACATCACGGTCAACCTGGCCCCCGCCGATCTGCCCAAGGAGGGGGGCCGTTTCGATCTGGCCATCGCCATCGGCATTCTCGCCGCTTCCAAGCAGATACCGGCAAAATACCTGCTCGATCATGAATTTTTGGGGGAGCTGGCCCTGACCGGCGAGATCCGTCCCGTGCTCGGGGTGCTGCCCGCGGTGCTCGCCTGCCGCGATGCGGGCCGCACCCTGCTGGTGCCGCGGGAGAACGGCCCCGAGGCCTCGCTCATCCAGGATGCGGAGGTGCGCACCGCCCATCAGTTGCTGGCGGTGACAGCCTGGTTGGCGGGCCAGTACGAGCTGCCGCTGCCGGAGCCCCAAAGCACGGAGACGCTGCCCGACGTGCCGGATCTGCAGGACGTGATCGGCCAGTCCCAGGCCAAGCGGGCGCTGGAGATCGCCGCCGCCGGCAGCCACAACCTGCTGTTCATAGGCCCCCCCGGCACCGGCAAGAGCATGCTGGCGAGCCGCTTGCCCGGCATCTTGCCGCCGCTGAGCGAGCAGGAGGCGCAGCAGACCGCCGCCATCCACTCCATCGGCGGACTCACCCCCCGGGTCGGCCACTGGCACCACAGGCCCTATCGCACGCCCCATCACAGCGCCTCCGCCGTGGCCCTGGTGGGAGGAGGCAGCCACCCGAGACCCGGCGAGATCTCGCTGGCTCACAACGGGGTGCTGTTTCTCGACGAGCTGCCGGAGTTCGAGCGCAAGGTGCTCGACTCCCTGCGCGAGCCGCTGGAGACCGGCCACATCACCATCAGCCGGGCCGCCAGACAGGTGGATTTCCCCGCCCGCTTCCAGCTGATCGGCGCCATGAATCCCAGCCCCTGCGGCCACTATGGGGACGGCCAGACCCGCTCCAGCCCGGATCAGATCCTGCGCTATCTCGGCAAGCTCTCAGGTCCCTTCCTGGATCGCTTCGATCTGACGGTGGAGGTACCGCTGCTGCCCAAGGGCAGCCTCACCGGCAAGGCGGAGCGCGGTGAGCCGAGCCGCCAGATCCGGGAGCGGGTGCTGGCGGCGCGGGAGCGGATGCTGAGCCGCAATGGCAAGCTCAACAACCTGCTTGATAGCCGTGAGATCGAAGATATTTGCCGACTATCGCCGCAAGATGCCGAGTTTCTGGAGAGCGCCATCCAGAAGCTGGGGCTCAGCATCCGGGCCTGGCACCGCATACTGCGGGTGTCGCGCACCATAGCGGATCTGGCGGGCCGGCCCGCCATCGAGAAGGAGCACCTGATCGAGGCGCTCGGCTACAGGGCCATGGATCGGCTGCTCTCCCGCCTGCGCAGCGGCTGAATGACTGGGATTATGGGAAAGTGAGTCCTATGTGGTCCGTGGCTGCCAGACATGGTTTAGCGCGCCATCGGCTGATATTATGGCCACAGATCTGACCACTTGGTGGTCATCCACAGACAAGAAGACGGACTCGATTCATGCAAAACAAGCTGATAGAGCGACTGCGCGGCAGCCTCTCGACCCTGCTCTATTTTCTCAATACCCTGTTCTGGTTTGTCCCCATACTGCTGCTCGGCCTGGTCAAGCTGCTGCTGCCGATCAGGGGCTGGCGCACCCTCTGCAACGCCCTGCTGGATGGCTGCGCCAGCTGCTGGATAGGTTTCAACAATCTGATCCAGAAAGTCATCATCAGAACCACTTTTGAGGTGGTCGGAGTGGACAAAGGGCGCCGGAATGAGTGGTATATGGTGATTGCCAACCATCAATCCTGGGTCGACATACTGGTATTGCAGCGGATTTTTAATCAGAAAATCCCCTTCCTGAAGTTTTTCCTCAAGAAAGAACTGATTTGGGTACCTTTTCTCGGTCTGGCCTGGTGGGCGCTGGATTTCCCCTTCATGCGACGTTATTCCCGGAAATTTCTGGAAAAACGCCCTCATCTGAAGGGAAAGGACATAGAAACAACCCGTAAGGCCTGTGCCAAGTTCCGCCACATTCCGGTGAGCGTGATGAACTTCGTGGAGGGCACCCGCTTCACCGCCCACAAGCATGACAAGCAGGCCGCCCCCTATCGCCATCTGCTGCACCCGAGGGCGGGCGGGGTCGCCTTTACCCTGGCGGCCATGGGGGATCAACTGCACCAGCTGGTGGATGTGACCATCGCCTATCCGGGCGGCATCCCCAGTTACTGGGACTTCATGTGCGGGCGAGTCAGGGAAATCAAGGTTCGGGTGCGCTATCTGCCGATCGAACGCAATCTGGTGGGGGATTACTTCAATGACCCCGAGTTCCAACAAGAGTTTCAACAGTGGTTGAACGGGATCTGGCACGAGAAGGATCAGACCCTGAGCCAACTGCTGGCGGACGAGACACAGTAAACGACACCCATGCTCACCTTTCTTCCCGGCCCGCTGGTGCTGCTCATCAGCGCCAGCCTGACCATATTGTTCATCATCCTGGTCTCCAGCCTGATCCTGCTGGTGTCGCTGATCAAGCTGCTGCCGATCCCGGGCCTCAGCCACGCCTGCAGCCGGATCAACAACGGCATCATGCGCTTCTGGCTGAGCTGCAACGCCCTGGTGATCCACCTCACCACCCGCATCGAGTGGCAGATCGAAGACGACACCCGATTGCGCAAGGATGGCTGGTATCTGATCGTCAGCAACCATCTGAGCTGGACCGACATAGTGGTGCTGGGCCATCTGTTCAGGGACCGGCTGCCGGTGCCCAAGTTCTTCATGAAGCACGAGCTGATCTACATCCCGCTGATGGGATTGGCCTGCTGGGGGCTGGACATGCCCTTCATGCGCCGCTACTCGCGGGCATTCCTGCTGCGCAACCCGCACCTGCGCGGCAAGGACATAGAGACCACCCGCAACGCCTGCGAGAAGTTTCGCCACATCCCCACCACCGTCATCAACTTCGTGGAAGGCACCCGCTTCACCGAGTCCAAGCGGGATGCGGTGCGCTCAGCCTACCGTCATCTGATGCCGCCCAAGGCGGCGGGGCTGGCCTTCACCCTGGCCGCCATGGGGGAGCAGTTCGACAGCCTGATCAACGTCACCATCAGCTATCCAGACAACGCCGAGACCCCGTTCAAGGACTTCCTGATGGGGCGGATGAAGCGCATTCGGGTGCGCATCGAGGAGCTGCCCGTCGACGAGCCGCTGGTGGGGGATTACTTCAACGACAAGCAGTTCAAGCGGGGCTTCCAGCAGTGGCTGAACCAACGCTGGCAGGAGAAGGACAGGGTGCTGGCGCAGTGGCAGGAGACCGATGCGGCGGCTCAGGTCGAGGCGGTGGTCGCCAAGGTGAGCGCCGAGGCCAGCTCGGGCAGCTGATCCTCCGAGAAGACAGCGATGCCGTGGCGCCGCAGCAGGGCCGTGGTCTTGCCCTCGCCCGCCACCGAAACTCCCTCGAAGCGGCCGTTGTAGATGCGACCACTGCCGCAGGAGGGGCTCCCCTCCTTGAGCAGCGCGAAGCGGATCCCCTGGCTCTGGCAGAGCCGCAACGCCAGCTCGGCACCGTGATCGAATTCGGCGGTCACGTCCAGCCCAGACTGAGTCACCACCAGCTCCCCCTGCCGCTCGGCGGGCGGGCGCGGGGTCGGCAGGCCACCGGCCACCTCGGGGCAGAAGGCCAGGGTGCGCCCCTCGGCCCCCAGCGTGCTCAGCCAGTCACTGAGGATCCCCTTGCTCTGACCGTCATACCGCACCGGCTGCCCGAGCAGGCAAGCACTAACTAAAATTCTTTCCCGCACACCTGCGCCTTAAAAATTTTATTGAAGCCAACCCACCCGGAACCTTTTGCCGTTTCAACAATGAAATCCATATCTATCAGATCTCCATCGGATAACTGCTCTTCACTCATTTCTACAGAAGCATAAAAGCACTGCTCATGATCCGCCCAGCCAATGGCAGCCAGAGTGTAAACTTGCATTTCTTCATGCAAACGAAGCCCAGCAAATGGTGCAAAAGGCAAGTTAAGTTCTTTGGAACCACTACAAAAACAGGTGTTATCTAGATTCCGCACAGTTAATGAAAGTTTCACTTTGTAGTTCATAGCAACAGTGCTCTCACTCATGCTTCCGCTCCGTGCATCACCTGATCAAACATCACGCAGCAGGGGCTCTCCAACCGGTAGAGGATGGCGGGACGCTGCTTGCCGGTGCGCTTGCGGCCGGTATCCACCAGGATATCGGCGCGGTGGATGCGCTTGCGAAACGCCGCCGTGTTCATCGGGGTCTGCAGGATGACCTCGAAGGCGCGCTGCACCTCGGAGAGGGTGAACTCGGGGCCAAGCAGTTGCAGTGGCAGGGTGCTGTAGCGGCTCTTGATGCGCAGCCGCTCCAGCCCCTTGGCGATCAGCTGGCCGTGGTCGAAGGCGAGGCCGAGGCCCGGCAAGACCGAGAGCGGATGCCAGCAGCCGCGCACCACCTCCACCTCCGGCTCGACCAGGCACAGGTAGACCAGGGTGGTGGACCAGCCGCGAGGATCCCGCTCCAGATTGCCGAGGGTGCAGACCTGCTCGCTGTAGCAGTGGCCCAGCCCCCACTCCGCCAGCAGGCGATGGCGGGCGGCGTCCAGATCCCGGTCCCGCGTCTCGTCGATGCGCAGCGCGGGCAACTGCCAGCTATGGGCAAAGGGGGGGCGATCGCGGGTCTCGAGGAGCAGCTCGAGCCGCTCCTCGTTCAACCGCAGCACCACCATATCCAGACTCATTCTCGGCATCCTGACTGACCTGCTCGCCTTCCAATAATGTTTGGTAGATAATATCACAAGGATAGTATGTGCAGGAGCCAATCATGGGAACCGTCGCCAGCCTGGATATTGATGCGCAGAAGGGTTTCACCCCCCTCTGCCCGAACGAACTGCCCGTCGCGGGCGGGGATGCGATTGTGGCTGCACTCAACGCCCAGGCAACCCTCGCCAGCCTGCGGGCAGGCAGCAAGGATGCCCATCCCCGCAATGCCGCCTGGGCCGTCTCTGACCCCGCCGACATGCTGCAGCCGCTGGATCTGCCCAACGCCGACCTCAGCTGGCCGGTGCACTGCGTGCCGGGCACCCCTGGCTTCGAGCTGCTGGACGGCCTGCCCGCCCCCATCGATTACGACTTCTTCGTCTGGAAGGGGGTCGAGCCGGATCTGCATCCCTACGGCGCCTGCTTCCACGACCTGGCCGAGCGGCGCAGCACAGGCCTCATCGAGTTTCTGCAGTCCCGCGGCGTCAGCACTGTGCTGGTCGGCGGCCTCGCCACCGACTACTGCGTCAAGACCAGCGTGTTGCAACTGCGCCGGGCCGGCCTGCGGGTGATAGTCCATCTCGACGCCTGCCGTGGCATCAGCCCTGGGACTGTGGCCCAGGCCCGCACCCAGATGATCGAGGCTGGCGCCGAACTGGTCCAGACCCTGACCGATGTACAACGCCTGCTGGACGCCTGACATGCCCATCACTCTCACCAGCCTGCCCGGCGCCTGCAACTTACCCATGCGGCAGGTCACCCGCCTGCCAGGATACTGATATGCCTCCTATCCTCACCAGCCTGCTCGACACCGACGCCTGCAAATTACCTATGCGGCAGGGGAACGTCATCGCGCTCACCAGCCTGCGGGGAGTCTGATATGCCGCCGATTCTCACCAGCCTGCTCGACACCGACGCCTACAAGCTGCACATGCAGCAGGCCGTGTTCCATCGCTATCCGGATGCCGAGGTGGTGGCCGAGTTCCACAGCCGCAACGAAGAGGATCTGCTGCCCATGATGGGCCAGATCGAGGAGCAGCTGCACCTCGCCGGCTCCCTGCGGCTGACCAAGCCCGAGCTCGACTTCCTGGCCGAGCGCCCCTTCTTCACCGCCGATTACCTCGATCACCTGCGCCGCAAGCCGCTCGATGCCTCCCTGCTGCGGGTGTTCGAGCAGGATGGTCGCATCAATGTGCGGGTCGAGGGCCCCTGGCAGGACGTGATCCTGTGGGAAATCCCTGTGCTCGCCATCATCAGCGAGATGCGCAACCGCTTTCGCTATCCCCAGTTCGGGGTGAGCCAGGCGCTGGATCGGCTGGATCAGAAGATCGACAAGCTGGAGCATGAGCTGAGCCCGGCGGAGATGCAGGATTTCAACCTCATCGACTTCGGTACCCGCCGCCGCTTCTCCCACGCGGTGCAGGACGCCGTGGTGGGCCGTCTCAAGGAGCGCCTGCCGGCATTCAAGGGCACCAGCAACTACCAGCTGGCTCAGAAATACCGGCTGCCGGCGGTGGGCACCCAGGCCCACGAATGGTTCCAGGCCCACCAGCAGCTCGGCTTCCCGCTGGAGCACAGCCAGCGCGCGGCCCTCACCAGCTGGCTGGATGAGTTCACCAACCACCTCGGCATCGCCCTGACCGACTGCATCACCATGGATGCCTTCCTGCGCGACTTCGACTTCGAGCTGGCCAGCCGCTACCAGGGCCTGCGCCACGACTCCGGCGATCCCGTGGTGTGGGGCGAGAAGGCCATCAGCCACTATCAGCGGCTCGGCATAGACCCCAGAGACAAGACGCTGGTGTTCTCCGACGGCCTCAACCTCGACAAGGCGGTGCAGCTGTTCCGCCACTTCCGCGGCCGCATCAACACCAGCTTCGGCATCGGCACCAAGCTCACCTGCGATCTGCCCGGCGTCAGCCCGATGAACATCGTCTTCAAGCTGATGGAGTGCAACGGTGGCCCGGTCGCCAAGATCTCCGACAGCCCGGGCAAGACCCTGTGCCGGGATGCGGACTTCATCCGCAACCTCAAGCAGGCCTTCCACGTCGGGGTCTGAATGTCGGAAAAACAAAAAGCCCGCCGGTTTGCACCGGCGGGCTTTTTTTATGGGGTCAGACGGGATCAGTCTTTCTTGGCCAGCAGGAATTTCACCAGCTGGTTGAACTGCTCCTGGGAAGTGATGGATTCAATCTTCACCATGTACTTGCCATTGACCAGGAAGGCCGGCACACCGCGCACGTTGTAGGTCTCGGTGTTGCGATCGAACTGGGAAACCATGCCGGACACGGCGAAGCTGTCGACGGCGCCGTCGAACTCTTCGGCCGGCACGCCGCTGTCCACGAAGATCTGCTTCAGATCACCGCGGCTCTGCGGAACCTGCTTCTGGGTGTGGATCTTGTCGAAGATGACCGGGGTCAGCTTGCCTTCGACGTTCAGCAGGTTCGCAACGGCGTAGGCACGCTGGAACTCAGGACCCATCTCACGACCCAGGAAGGCCACCGGGTTCTTCTTCATCGGCACGCCTTCCGGCAGGCTCTTCTTCAGATCCTCGGCGATCGGTTCGAACTTGGCGCAGTGCGGGCAGAGGTAGGAGAAGAACTCCAGCACTTCAGGTTGGGCACTGCCGGTCTGCTTGACCACGTCATAGTTGACGCCTTCCTTGAATTCCGGGGCGGCGTGAACCATGGGGATCATCAGCATGGCAGCGAGGAAAAATAGTACTTTTTTCATGACGTTTCCTGTTAAGGGATCACTGTGAGGCACGCCCGGCGAACCGAAGCAGTCCAAGCCTATTGTGTCCCTCTGCCAACGTCAATGACAAAGGCGGGCTGGCAGTGCAAGGCATTGGCTGCGTCACAGCCCTATCGTCAATGGCAGAGGAGGACGACCAAGGCTCCTCCCCCTCTTGCAGATAAACAACCCGGGCAGGTTCATCTCACCAGTCCGGCATCAGGCTCAGCGGCGAGGCCTTCAAGGCCTCCAGCTGGTCATACAGAGGGCTGGCGAACCGCTGCTCCCATGACGATTCACGGGTCTCACCAGTCCGGCATCAGGCTCAGCGGCGAGGCCTTCAAGGCCTCCAGCTGGTCATACAGAGGGCTGGCGAACCGCTGCTCCCATGACGATTCACGTGTCTCACCAGTCCGGCATCAAGCTCAGCGGCGGGGCCTTCAAGGCCTCCAGCTGATCATGCAGGGTGGCGATCTGCTGGCGCCAGTAGTGATCGGTATTGAACCAGGGGAAGTGACGGGGGAAGGCCGGATCCTCCCAGCGCCGGGCCAGCCAGGCCATGTAGTGGACGATGCGCATGGCCCGCAGGGGTTCTACCAGCGCCAGTTCCCGCGGGTCGAACTCCATGAACTCCTCGTAGCCCGCCAGCAGGGTATCGAGCTGGATCAGCTGCTCGTTACGATCGCCGCTGAGCAGCATCCAGAGATCCTGAATGGCGGGGCCGGTGCGACAGTCATCGAGATCGACGAACATGGGGCCGTCGCGCCACAGGATGTTGCCGGGGTGGCAATCCCCGTGCAGGGAGATCTGGGCCACGTCCAGGGCCATGGCGTCGCACACGTGGCGGATCAGCTCATCCAGCACCCCGAAGAACTGCTTGGCCAGTCCGCTCGGTACCCACTCCCCGGCCGCCAGCAGCTGGCGTGGCTCGTGCAGCATGCTCTCCACGTCAAGCCGGACACGATGATGGAACGGGCGGCTGGCGCCGATCCGGTGGATGCGGCCGAGGTAGCGCCCCACCCACTCCAGCTGCTCCAGGTTGTCCACCTCGAACTGGCGACCGCCGACACTCTGCCAGATGGCGAAGGGGTAACCCTGATGCTCCAGCAGGGTCTCGCCGGCGAAGGCGAGCGGTGCCGCCACCGGGATCTCGGATTCGTTGAGGCGGGCGGCGAAACCGTGCTCCTCCAGGATCTGGGCCCTACTCCAGCGGCCGGGACGATAGAATTTCACCACGTAGCGGCGACGATCCTCGTCCTGAAACTGGTAGACCCGGTTCTCGTAACTGTTGAGCTCGATGAGGCCGGAATCGATGCGCAGGCCGCTGAGATCGATAGCATCCATGATGAGATCGGGATTGAGGTCGGAATAGTTGAAACGCATGTCATCCACCATAAGAAAGGGGCGCTGTTGCGCCCCATTCTATCTCATCACTGCCCCCGATGGCGGCTAAACTGACCCGCCATTTGTCGCGTCAGCCGTCACAACCGGCTGATAAACTTGCTGGCCTGGCGCAGGGAACCCTTGCTGTCATCCGCAGCGACCCCTTCCCGTTTGAGCACGAACTGGATATCCAGGGTCGGCTTCTTCAGGTTGAAGGGATCCACCGCCAGACTCACCGGCAGGGTGAAGATTTCCCCTGGTTTGAGAGTCACCTCCCGTGGGCCGAACCACTGGTATTCCGGCAAGCCTTCCACGTCCAGCTGGTAGCGCTGGGGTTGCAGGGTCTTGTTGAGGATCTTGAGGGTATAGGTGTTCTCGATGAGCCCCTCGCTGTTCTCCCGGAACAGCTGGTTGCGATCCCGCAGTATGTCGAGCCCCATGGGCATGATGGACATGGCGTTGTAGACGAAGACCCCCAGCATGATCACCATCACCAGGCCGTAGCCGAGCAGCTTGGGCCGCGCCACCTGAGTGGAGTTGTGGGCCAGCTTGTGCTCCGTGGTGTAGCTGATGAGCCCCTTGGGATAACCCATCCTGTCCATGGTCTGGTCGCAGGCATCGACGCAGGCGCCGCAGTTGATGCACTCGTATTGCAGGCCGTCGCGGATGTCGATGCCGGTCGGGCAGACCTGGACGCAGAGGTCGCAGTCGATGCAGTCCCCCAACCCCAGCGCCTTGGGATCCGCCTTGCGGGCGCGTGGGCCGCGCGCCTCGCCGCGCTTGGCGTCATAGCCGACGATGTAGGTGTCCTTGTCGAACATGGCGGACTGGAAACGGGCATAGGGGCACATGTGGATGCACATGATGGCGCGCATCCAGCCGGCGTTGCCGTAGGTACAGGCGGCGAAGAACAGCGCCCAGAAGATGACCCAACCGCTCGCCTGCAGGGTGAAGAAGTCAGGCACCAGCTGATACACGTCCTGGAAATAGGCCACGAAGGTGAGGCCGGTACCCAGCGACAGCAGGATCCAGGCCAGGTGCTTGGTCCCCTTGCGGGCCAGCTTCTCACCACTCCAGGGGGCGGCATCCAGCTTGCGGCGCTTGTTGGCGGAGCCTTCCAGCTTCTCCTCAAACCAGATGAACATGAAAGTCCACACCGTCTGCGGGCAGAGATAGCCACACCAGACCCGGCCGAGGAAGGTAGTCACGAAGAAGAGGGCGAAGGCGGCGATCATGAAGACCCAGGCCAGCAGGGTCAGATCCTGCGGCCAGATGGTGGCGCCGAAGATGTGGAACTGCTGATGCTCGAGATCGAACAGCACGGCCTGGCGGCCGTCGTAGCGCAACCAGGGCAGGGCGACGAAGAGGGCGACGAAGAACCAGCCCATGACCTTGCGCACCCGCTGCCAGTAGCCGGTCTGGGATCTCACATAGATGCGGTTGCCCGGGTTGAACCTGTCATCGCTGGCTTTGAAGGTGTTGGGATTGAAGGTCCCGGTGACATCGCCGGTGACATCCTTGATATCGATCTTGTCCTGGTCGGCCATTGCAGCACATCGCTCCACTTATATTGTTATGAAGCAGATTATATCTTAAACAACCTGCTAATTGTGTGGGTTAAATGTATCTATAGTTCGAGACCCGTCGCAATTCCGGGTAACAAAAAAGGTCCGTCGCCAGTTGACTACGGACCTTTTTTTGAGATTCCTTTGAAAACCTGTCAGCTTCCCGTCGGGGCAACCTTTACTTGATGCCGCGGGCCTTGAGCAGGGCTTCCTTGAAGTCGGGAACATGGTCCTTGGCAAGCCCGGGGATCAGCGCCTGCTTGTCGGCATCCCGCATCTTGAGGTGGTAGATCAGCATGTCATCGGTCAGCTCGGACAGGGCGCCCTCATAACCGGCTTCCGCCGCCAGCTTGGTGATGAACTGCACCAGGCTGAGGTCCTGTTCCTTGATCCAGGCTGGCTGCAACAGCTCCAGCAGCTCTTCGATACGATGACATTGCATAGACGACCTCTCTCATCTGTCTTTTGAAACTCAGGCAACCTTACCCATCAAGGCTGCTTCGATACGATCCCGCCCATTATGCTTCGCCTGATAGAGGGCCGCATCCGCTTTTTGGATAAGCTCGGCGATGGAGCCGCTCTGATCAGGCACCAGAGTCGCCACCCCGAAGCTGCAACTGACCCGCCCCGAGACTCGGGATTGCTGATGCGGAATGCCCAGAGCGCGCAGGGCGGCGCGCACCTGCTCGGCGATCTGGACAGCCCCCTGCTGGCTGGTGCAGGGCAACAGCAGGGCAAACTCCTCCCCGCCGTAACGGGCGGCCAGGTCATCCTCCCGCCGCAGCACCTCCGCCAGCAGGCCCGCTACCTCCTGCAGACACTGGTCCCCCAGCTGATGGCCATAGTGATCGTTGAACTGCTTGAAGTAATCCACATCCACCAGCACCAGCGACAGAGGCGCCCTGGCTCGCTGACAGCGGCGCCAGGCCCGTGCCAGACAGTCATCTAGGTGAGCACGATTGGCGATGCCGGTCAGCCCGTCCAGGCGGGAGGTGAGCTTGAGATGTTCGGAGACCGCTTTGAGCTCGGCCACCAGATCCGCATTGGAGAAGCGGTGATAGAGGGAGGCGACCTGATCTCGCCGCAACCGGCGCAGCAGGGTCGGCAGAAACACGAACAGGTAGCCTGCCAGCATGCAGGAGACGATCCGCTCCTGCTCGTTGCCGCCGCTGAGTTCGAACAGCATGGCAAACCCGAGCGGCAGCACGGCGCCATAGAGGGTGCGCCGGCTGCCGAACAGCATGATGGCACTGCCGGTGAGGATCAAGCTGGAGAGCATCATCATGGCGGCCCTGTAGGTGTCGGGCAGTTTGTCCATGTAGAGCAGCACCCCGAGCGCCCAGACGATGGAGGTGATGGTCACCCCGATGAACAGCTCGCGCTCCAGCATGACCAACGGCAACTGTGCCAGCCTGGGCGCCCGCCAGCGCAGATGCCACCAGCGTCCCAGCAGCAGCAGGCAGATCAGCCCCAGCCAACCCAGCGCCTCCCTGGCCGGCAGGTAATCGTGGCACAGCAAGCTCCAGCTGATCGCCAGCAGCGCCAGACAAGGCAGGCTGAAAGAGGCATGGGTGTACAGCTGGACCATGATGGCCTGCCTCACCTGGCGTGTCACACTCTGAGTCAACTGCATACTCCCTGTACAATAGCCGACCAGTCTAGCACTCCCTCTTCCGGGCCAACAATCAATCGACCGCTATTAAGCTGCCAATCAGCCCCATGGCAGGGCCGCTGATACCTCAGCCGCGCTCCAACTCGTCCAGCATTTGAAGCACACGGGGCTCTGACCTTGACTTAGCCGCGATCCAACTCGTCCAGCATTTGAAGCACACGGGGCTCTGACCTTGGCTTAGCCGCGCTCCAACTCGTCCAGCATTTGAAGCACACGGGGCTCTGACCTTGGCTTAGCCGCGCTCCAACTCGTCCAGGATGGGGCACTCCGGGCTCGCATCCCCGTGGCAGCACCCCACCACCTCCTCGAGGGAGGCCAGCATGGCCTGCAGACCGGCGATGCGGGTGCGCAGATCCACTATCTTCTCCTGGGCCAGCTTCTTCACTTGGGCGCTGGTCCTGTGTTCGTCCCGGTAGAGCGCCAGCAACTCCTGGCACTCCTCCAGATTGAAGCCCGTCTCCCGCGCCCGCTTGACGAAGCGCAGCTCCCGCAGGGCCCCGTCGCTGTAGCTGCGGTAGCCGTTGTCGCTGCGTACCGGCGCCGTAATGAGACCGATGCTCTCGTAGTAGCGGATGGTCTTGGCGGTCAGTCCCGTCGCCTTGGCAACCTTGCTGATGTTCATCGATGACTCCTTAAATGTGCGGGTGAACGCTGACACGGTTGCCCGCCTTTGGTCGCCAGCGTTTCAGTAACAGGGAATTGCTCAATACCGTGATGCTGCTCAGGGCCATGGCCGCCCCCGCCAGCTCGGGGCTGAGGTAGCCCAGCGCCGCCAGCGGAATGCCGACCACGTTGAACACGAAGGCCCAGAACAAGTTCTGCTGTATGGTGCGCCAGGTCGCCGCCGAGATGTCGATGGCATCCGCCACCAGCCGTGGATCCGATCTCATGAGAGTGATGGAGGCGGTCTCCATCGCCACGTCGGAGCCCGAGCCCATGGCGATCCCCACATCGGCCGCCGCCAGGGCCGGGGCGTCGTTCACCCCGTCCCCGACCATGGCCACCAGGCCGTCGACCTGGGCGCGCAGCGCCTCGACCTTGGCCACCTTGCCGGCGGGCAGCACAGAATCGAAGGCGCCGTCCAGCCCCAGCTTGGCGGCGATATGGGCCACGGGTGCCGGTGCATCACCGCTCACCAGCCAGCTGGCGATGCCACGCTGGCGCAGGGTCGCGATGGCGGCCGGGCTCTCGGGGCGCAGGGTGTCGGCCAGGGCGGCGATGCCAACCGCCACGCCGTCGATGGCGACCCAGACCCGGGTCGCGCCATCGCTGTCCACCTCATCCTGCGTCGGCATGGGGATCCCGAGCGCGCTCAGCAGGGAGGGGTTGCCGATGGCCACCTCATGACCTGCCACCTTGCCGAGGATACCGGCACCGACGCGCACCTCCACCTCGTCCGGTTGCGGCAGGGCGTCGCCACTGACCGCCTCCCGCATCGCCAGTGCCAGCGGGTGTTCGCTCGCCTGTTGCAGGGCGGCGGCCAGACGCAGCTGCTCCTCGTTGCCGCTCCAGCTCGCCAGCACCGGCTTGCCCTGGGTGAGGGTGCCGGTCTTGTCGAAGATCAGCGCCTTGATGGCGTGGGCCTTTTGCAGGGTATCCACGTCCTTGATCAGGATGCCGTGACGGGCCGCCACCCCGGTACCGGTGACGATGGCGGCCGGCGTGGCCAGCCCCAGGGCACAGGGACAGGCGATCACCAGCACGGCTACCGCCGCCAGCAACGCCTGACCGAAGTCGTTGCCGATGGCGTACCACACCAGCAGGGTGAGCAGGGCGATGGCCATCACCACCGGCACGAACACGGCGGAGACCTTGTCCACCAGCTGTTGCAGCGGGGCCTTGCCCATCTGGGCGCTCTCCACCAGGGCGATGATCTTGCTGAGGCTGGAGTCTTCCCCCACTGTGGTGGCCTCGATCTCCAGCACGCCGGAGCGGTTGATGGCACCGCCCAGCACGTTGTCACCCGAGGTGCGCAGCACCGGCAGGCTCTCGCCGGTGAGGATGGATTCATCCAGCTCGCTCTCGCCGCTGGTGATCTTGCCATCCACCGGCACCCGTTCACCGACCAGCACCCGCAGCCGATCGCCACGCAGCACCTCGTCAACGGCAACGCTCTGCCACGCCTCTCCGCGCCAGACGGTAGCGGTCTCGGGACGCAGCGCCATCAGCTCGCGAATGGCGGACTGGGTGCTGCGCCGGGCGCGCGCCTCCAGCAACTTCCCTAACGAAATCAGGGTGATGATGATGGCGCTCGCCTCGAAGTAGAGCTTGCCGCTGGCGGCCACGCCTAAGGTCAGCAACAGGTAGAGGCTGTAGAAGTAAGCGGCGCTGGTGCCGGTGGCGACCAATACGTCCATGTTGGCGGAGCGGTTCTTGATGGCCAGCCAGGCGCCACGATAGAAGCGGGCCCCGATCCAGAACTGCACCGGGGTGGCGAGCACCAGCTCCAGCCAGGCGGGCAGATGCCAGGGCAGCAGCCCCGCCATAGCCAGCATCCCCACTAGCAGCGGCAGGGTCAGCAGGACCGAGATGCTGACCTGGATCAGCGCCTTGTGGGCGGCGGCGGACTCTTGCTCTTCCCGGGCCAGCAGTTGCTGACGGCGGGCGCTGGCACTGCCTTGCGCCAGCTGGGCGCCGAAGCCCAGCCCCTCGATCTGCTCGCGCAGGGAGGCCGGGGTCTGCACGCCGGGTACCTGGGTGATGCGGGCCTGCTCGAGGGAGAAGTTCACGTCCGCCGAGATGACCCCCGGCAGCGCGCTCAGCATCTTGTTTAGCCGAGCCGAACAACCGGCACAGGTCATGCCAGAAATTTGAAACAGCAGCGTCTCTTCGCCGTAGTCGTAACCCTGAGACTTGATGCTCTCCAGTACCACCGGCAGCTGGGCATTCTGGCTCAGATCGATGGCCGCCTGCTCCAGCGCGAAGTTGACGGTAGCTTCGACCCCGTCGAGTTTGTTGAGGGCGGTGGTGATCCGGCTGGCGCAGTTGGCGCAGCTCATGCCGCTGATGGGAAGTTGAATGTGCATGGTCATGACAATCCTCCTCGGAGTTGACCCGCAAACATTAACCTTTACTGTAAGGGTAAGCTCAAGCGGCTGTCTTCACTTTTTGTGCAAATAAAATACGGCGCCTGTTGGCGCCGTATTTTGCTCTCGAACGGAGCGACGAACTCAGACCACAGGTCCGGTCGTCGTCAGATCCCGTACTGGGCGCGGTAGGCCCGCATGGCCGCCAGTTGCTCGGCCAGCGCGGGCTGCTCCGCCTGCTTCTCTTCCAGATACTGGATCAGGTCGCTCATCTGGATGATGGCGATGATGTGGGCGCCGTAGTCGCGCTCTACCTCCTGAATGGCGGAGAGCTCGCCCTTGCCCTTCTCCTGGCGATCCAGGGCAATCAGCACGCCGGCCAGGGAGGCACCGTTGGCCTGGATCAGATCCATGGATTCGCGGATGGCGGTCCCGGCGGTGATGACATCGTCCACCAGCATGATGCGCCCCTTGAGCGGGCAGCCCACCAGATTGCCGCCTTCGCCGTGATCCTTGGCCTCCTTGCGGTTGAAGCACCAGGGCACATCCACATCGTGCTGCTCTACCAGCTGCACCGCGGTGGCGGAGGCGATGGGGATCCCCTTGTAGGCCGGACCAAACAGCACATCGAATTCGATGCCAGCGTCCATCAGGGCGGCGGCATAAAAGCGGCCGAGGCGGGCCAGATCGCGGCCGCTGTTGAACAGGCCGGCGTTGAAGAAGTAGGGGCTCTTGCGGCCGGATTTCAGGGTGAACTCACCGAATTTGAGAACCTGTTTCTCCAGGGCGAACTCGATAAATTGACGCTGGTAGGCTTTCATTCTGGCTCCTTGCTTGGCTTGTCGTTTACTGGTGTGGGGGTATAAAAAAACGCGGTCAATGCCGCGTTTTTCAAATCAGAAATTCAGGAGAGCGCCTGCTTCTGCAGCGCTATGATGTCGTCGATGCCGCCCTTGGCGAGGGCCAGCATCGCCAGCAGCTCCTCGTGGGTGAAGGGCTCGGCCTCGGCGGTGCCCTGCACCTCTATGATGCGACCGTCTTCGGTCATCACCACGTTCATGTCGGTCTCGGCGGCGGAATCTTCCACGTACTCCAGATCGCAGATGGCTTCGCCCTGATACATGCCGACGGAGACCGCCGCGATCATCTGCTTGAGCGGGCTCTGCTTGAGCATGCCTTTCTCGACCATCCAGTTCAGCGCATCCACCAGCGCCACGCAGGCACCTGTGATGGCGGCGGTGCGGGTGCCGCCGTCGGCCTGCAGCACGTCACAATCCACCGTGATGGAGTGCTCGCCGAGGGCGGTCAAATCCACAGCGGCACGCAGGGAGCGGGCGATCAGTCGGGAGATCTCCAGGGTGCGACCGCTCTGCTTGCCGGCGGCCGCCTCGCGGTTCATGCGCGAATGGGTGGAGCGCGGCAGCATGCCGTACTCGGCGGTGACCCAGCCCTGACCCTTGCCTTTCAGGAAGCGCGGCACGCTGGTGTCGACGCTGGCGGTGCACAGCACGCGGGTGTGGCCGAACTCCACCAGCACAGATCCTTCCGCATGCTTGGTGAAGTTGCGGGTGATGGTAACCGGGCGCACTTGCGCGGCACTGCGATCGCTGGGACGGGACATGGGACTGACCTCTGGGCTGGCTCAAATTGGCGGGGGATTATAAGTGATCCCGCCCCAAATATCAGCCGCTAAAACCACGCTGTCGGCTGACGGGGCAAGCCTGGCTGAGTATACTGGCCGCACACTTCATCAAGCCCGGAACAATCAATGATTCACAGCATGACCGCCTACGCCCGCAAGGAATTCAAGGGCGACTGGGGCACAGCCGTTTGGGAAATTCGTTCGGTCAACCAGCGCTATCTGGAAACCTACATCCGCCTGCCGGAGCAGCTGCGCAGCCTAGAGCCGGTCCTGCGCGAGCGTTTCCGTGCCAAGCTGCAGCGCGGCAAGGTGGAGTGCAACCTGCGGTTCGAGGCGGCCCAGGCCGCCGCCAGCCAGCTGCACATCAATGAAGAGCTGGCCAAGCTCATCATTGACGGCGCCAACTGGGTGATGAAAGAAGCCGGTCAGGGTCAACTCAATCCGGTGGACGTGCTGCGCTGGCCCGGCGTCATGGCCGCCGCCGAGCAGGACATGGATGCGGTCGCCACCGAATTGATGGGCGGTTTCGATCTGACCATGGAGGACTTCATCGCCTCCCGCGCCAGCGAAGGGACCAACCTCAAGGCGCTGATCGAGCAGCGTCTGGACGGCATCCAGGTGGAAGTGAAGAAGGTGCGCGTGCACCTGCCGCAGATCATCGAGTGGCAGCGCCAGAAGCTCACCGACCGTCTGGTCGAGGCCAAGGTCGAGCTGGATCCGGCCCGCATCGAGCAGGAAATCGTGCTGCTGGCCCAGAAGATCGACGTGGCCGAGGAGCTGGATCGTCTGGAGATGCACATCAGCGAGACCATCAAGATCATGAAGAAGGGCGGCGCCTGTGGCCGTCGTCTCGACTTCATGATGCAGGAGTTCAACCGCGAGTCGAACACGCTCGGTTCGAAATCCATCAACGCCGAGGTGACCCAGTCCGCGGTCGAGCTGAAGGTCCTCATCGAGCAGATGCGCGAGCAGATCCAGAACATCGAGTGATCCCGCGCTGTTGCTGAGCCGATTGAAGAAGCCCTCGTTAACGAGGGCTTCTTTGTTGGCATTGAATGGACAATCAGTTACCCGCGATTTGGGTTCAGCCACCGAGCAGGAAGCCGGACTTCTCTTTTGCAGGTTGGGGGGCAGCCTTCAACGCGGTGGTCAGATCCTGCGCCTCTTCGCACTGGCCGCACAGCCCCTGCAGGATCTGCAGTTGCTCCTGGGCCTTCTGCCGCTCGCCGTTTTGCAGGTAGGCCTCCCCTAAGTACTCGTGGGCGCCGCGGTGTTTCGGGTCGATCTCCAGCGCCTTGTCGTAATAGGGAAAAGCCTCGGACAGCCGACCGGACTTGCGGGCCACGTAACCGGACCAGTTCCACACATCGGCCGAGTGGGATGCGCTGTGGCGCAGTTCCCTCAACTCAGCCTCCGCCTGCGACCATTGCTGCGCCTTCACCAGTTGCTCGACGTGTTGCAATTTTTGCTGGGTCATGGACCGGTCGCCGCCGTTGCTGCTACTGCTCCCTCCTCCTCCGCCGCTACTCCCTCCACCACCGCTGCTGCTACCACCGCCCCCCGCCGCCAGCGCCAGGCCGCTGCTGAGACACAGAATACCCACCAACAAGATGTTCAGGACTTTCATGGCTCGCCTCCACAGGTTCGATCTCAGGATCCAATTAATAGATTAGACCCCTCCCGGGCCCGAAGATGCGACGGCCACACGGCTGGTCTGCCCGTGAGAAAGGCACGCCATCCGGCCCCACGACCATAGGCCCGAGGAATTGGTTGCAAAGGGGTCATGGGGAAAGCAGGCTTGCAGGAGCGACAGGAGAAAATGGCGGGATAACACGGGCCGGCAGGCTGCCGGCCCCGGGCGTCAGTCGTTTTCCAGGCTGGCGAGGCAGTGGGACAGGGTCCGTGCCAACGCGCCCTGGTTGCGCAGCACCACGGCGCGGGCCTGCTCGCCCATCTCGCGGCGCTGGTGCTCATCGGCCAGCAGCTCGCTCACCCTGGTCCCCAGCGCGGCCACATCCGCCACCACCAGAGCGCCCCCCTGAGCCACCAGCTGGCGAGTGATGTCGCTGAAGTTGAAGAAGGCGGGTCCGGTCAGGCAGGGCTTGCCGAGCGCCGCCGGCTCCAGCAGGTTGTGGCCGCCGATGGGCACCAGGCTGCCACCGACGAAGGCCAGATCCGCCGCCGCCAGCATCAGTGGCAGCTCACCCATGGTATCGCCAAGATAAACCTTGTCGGTTGCCTCGATCACGCGGCCCTGGCCGTGGCGCCCAGAGCGCCGCACGCAGCCATAGGGCGCGCACAGCTCGGCCACCCGCTCGAAGCGCTCGGGATGGCGCGGCACCAGCACCAGTAGCGCCTCGGGATGCGTCACCAACACTCGATCGAAGGCGGCCAGCACCTGCTCATCCTCCCCCTGATGGGTGCTGGCGGCAATCCAGACCGGTCTTCCCTCCCCCAGCTGCTGGCGCAGGGCCCGGCCCTTGGCCAACAGATCGTCATCCAGCTGGATATCGAACTTGATGGAGCCGGTCACCGCCAGCCGCTCGCGGCCTATGCCGAGGCGATGGAAGCGATCCGCATCGTCCTGGTGCTGACAGAGCAGATGGGTCAGCGGGCGGCTGAGGGCATCGAAGGCCCCCTGGAAGCGGGCATAACGCTGACAGGATCGCTCGGAGAGACGGGCGTTGAGGATGGTCACCGGCAGGTGGTGCGCCTCGCAGGCCGCCAGCCAGTTTGGCCACAGCTCGGTCTCCATCACCCAGAGCGCCCGCGGCTGGAAGCGCTTGAGGAAGGCGGCTACCGCCCAGGGGTAGTCGAGCGGTGCGTAGCGATGCACCACCAGATCTCCCAGCTTGGCGGCCTGCTCGGCGCCGGTGCGGGTGGTGGTGGTGAGCAATATGGGGAGATCCGGTCGCTCGGCCTTGAGGGCACGAATGAAGGGGGTGATGGCCAGGGTCTCGCCGACGCTGACCGCGTGGATCCAGAGTGGCGCCTCCTGCCCACTCGGCGGCAGCCGGCCGAGGTGCTCGGCCCAGCGCGCCCCGAAACCCGGCTTGCCCTTCTTCGGTCGATAGAGGGCCAACAGCACCAGGGGCAGGCCGAGGTGGATCAGCAGGTTGTAGAGCAGCCGATAGATCATGCTATTTACTACCGGCTTCAGTAGAAGAATCTTCCACCGGCTGCAGGGCGATAGTCAGATCCCCTGCCTCGCTACGCTCCAGCCGCTTTCCCGCCGCAATGACCTGGTCCGGCATCAACTCGATCAGACACTTGAGGTGGCCGAACTTGCAGGTGCGCTTGAAACAGGGCCGGCACTCGATATCGGTGTGCACTATCTCGACCCTGTCCGCCAGCGGCGGCGTGTAGAGCGGTGAGGTGGAGCCATAGACCCCGATCAGCGGCCGGTTGAGGGCGGCGGCGACATGCATCAGGCCGGAGTCGTTGGCGATGACCCGCCCCGCCAGCGCCATCAGATCGATCGCCTCGTGCAAGCTGGTCTTGCCCGCCAGCACGTGGCAGTTGGGGCGCGACAGCGGATTGATGCGATCGCGAATGGTGTTGGCCACCTCCACGTCCTTGCCGGAGCCGAAGATCCACACCTGCCAGCCTTCGTCCAGGTGCTTCTGCGCCACCACGGCGTAGTGGCCTTCCGGCCAGCGCTTGGCCGGGCCGAACTCGGCCCCCGGGCAGAGCACCAGCACCGGACGGGCACGATCCAGCCCGAGCCGCACCAGCGCCTGCTCCTGATTGATGAGATCCACGTGCAATGAGGGATGGGGAATGGTCGGGATATCGGCCCGGCTCTTCATCTGCGCCTTGGGATAGGCCAGCGCCAGATAGGCTTCCACCATCAGCGGGAAGGCCTGCTTGTTGCTGCGCAGATCGTTGAGCAGGCCGAAGCGATGCTCCCCCTTCCAGCCGGTGCGCACCGGGATCCCGGCAAACCAGGGGATCAGCGCCGACTTCATGGAGTTGGGCTGGATGATGGCCTGATCGTATTGCTCCGCGGCCAGCTGCTTGCCGAGCCGGCGGCGGGCCCTCAGCTTGAAGTCGCCGTGGCCGAGCGGCATGGGGATGGCCTTGTCCACCTCGGGCATCCGCTCCAGCAGCGCCACACACCAGGCCGGTGCCATTACGTGCAGCTCGCAGTCGGGCTGATTGGCCTTGATCGCCTTGTAGAGGCTCTGGGACATCACCATGTCGCCGACCCAGGAGGGGCCGATCACCAATATCTTCATCTCACGCATCTCTTGGGCCAAGCCCAGCGGTTAATCGTTACTGGCCGAGATTATGCCCCAAGAGTAGCCGGATAAATAACAGAAGATCCGTCCTTGGGGCCGGTGCAGGCCCCGAAGGAGCAGCCCGGCGGTGGATCCTGCCAGGGGAGTGCCGGCGCCAGCGCCAGGAAACCAGTGACGGAAGATCCCCACTCACCGGCCATTGCCATACCCATCGTCTCTCTTGAATCTTGCCCGGGATCCCTGCCCCGACCGCCGTTTTAGGCTAGAATGGGCGCCAATTTGATCGTGGCCCGCCAGCCGGGCGCCAACAAGAGCCCTGAACCCGTGAAAAAACCGACTCTGGCGGCCGTCCTGATCGTCAAGAATGAAGCCGACAACCTGCGCGCCTGCCTCGCCTCCCTCGGCGACCTGGTGGACGAGATCGTCATCCTGGATTCCGGCAGCCAGGACGAGACCCAAAGCATTGCCGCCGAATTCGGCGCCCGCTTCTTCGTCAACAAGGAGTGGCCGGGCTTTGGCCGCCAGCGCCGTCTCGCCCAGTCCCACGTCCAGTCCGAATGGGTACTGTGGCTGGATGCGGACGAGCGGCTCACCCCCGAGCTGAAGGCGGCCATCGCCGCCACCATGGCCAGCCCGGCTCCCGACACCATCTATTCCATCCCGCGCCTCTCCTGGGTGTTCGGCCGCTTCATCCGCCACAGCGGCTGGTATCCGGATCGGGTGCTGCGGCTCTATCCCAAGGCGCTGACCAGTTACAACGAGGTGCTGGTGCACGAGAAGGTGGAGGTGCGCGCCAACATGAAGATCGTCAACCTGCACGGCGACCTGCTGCACTTCACCTACCGGGATCTTGAGCACTATCTGGTGAAGTCCGCCGGTTATGCCAGAGCCTGGGCCGATCAGCGCACCGCCCGCGGCAAGAAGGGCTCCCTCGGCCAGGGGCTGGTGCATGCGCTGGGCTGTTTCCTGAAGATGTACCTGCTCAAGGCCGGCTTCCTCGATGGCAAGCAGGGGCTGCTGCTCGCCATCCTCTCCGCCCACTCCACCTTCGTGAAGTACGCGGATCTCTGGATCCGTCAGCAGCCCCAGGCGCCCAAATAACAGCGCCAGGCACGGCCGCGACCCGCGGCTCCGGATTCCGGATAATGAAACAGGGCCCGCGAGGGCCCTGTTTGCATTTGTCAGCGCTGCGCCTGCCAGAACGGCGGCGCCCAGCGGGCGATCGCCGCCGCCATGGTCTTGGGATCGAGCTGGCTCATGTCCTCCGGGTGATCGCTGTCTTCCGGCGGGCTGAACGCCAGGTGACGACCCTCGCTGTTGAGCGGACGCCAGCGCAGCGGGGTGGCGGAGCGGTGGGCCGGGAAGAAGCCGACGGTGGGCACATCCAGCGCCGCCGCGATATGCAGCGGCCCCGTGCTGCCCGCCACGAACAGGGCGGCGTTGGCCATCACCTGACAGAACTTCGGCAACCCCTCGTCGGAGCGGTAGATCCAGCCGTTGCCGCCGTGGGCCAGCAGCTCGGCCGCAAGCAGCTCGGCCTTGCTCTCTTCTCCCGGCCCCGCCGTCAACAGGCACTGCAACTCGGGGCAGGCCTGGTTGAGCTTGATGATGAGGCGGGCGTACTGCGGGATGGAGAGGTTGTTGGCCGAACCACCGCTGCCGGCATGCACCATCAGCCAGGGCCGGCTGGCATCCAGCTTGAGCTTGGTGGCCAGCTGCTCGCGCACCTGCTGCAGGCTCTGCGGATCGAAGCTGAGGTAGGGGGTCTGGGGCTCCACCGCACTCAGTTGCTGATCGGCGAGGAAGCGGCGGATCAGGTCCAGGTTGTACTCGTACTCCGGCTTCTGGGAGCGGGAGCGGCGCTGGATCAGCCGCTGGTTGTAGAGCACCTGGGCCAACTTGGTGGCGGGTGCCAACCGGTAGGGGATGTGTGCCTTCCACACCAGCATGGCGTTGCGGGAGTTGGAGAACAGACAGATGGCTGCATCGAAGGTGGCGGCCTTGATGCGGGCCTGCAAGGCACGTTGCTGCTCCTTGTCGGCCCGGGCGCCCGGATCCAGGATGATGTCGTCAATCCAGGGGCAGAGACGGGCCAGGGGTGCCGTGTAGGCAGGCACCAGGGCAGTCACATGACAATCCATGGAGCCCTTGAGCATGGCGAAGCTCGGCCAGGCCAGCATGAAGTCACCAATCTTGTCATTGCGAACTACCAGAATGCGTTTCATAAGAAATCCCTTTGCTTCCTGTCACCAATGCAGGAAGGCTTGATGCGCGGTGCCGGTATTCTTGCCTGATGCAGGGCTATTCTCAAGCGAAGACGCCGAGGAGACTTTATTTGGGCGACCAAACCGGGCATCTCGCGCCAGAAATCCGCCTCATCGCGATCGCGACAACGCATCAACAGACCCTATAATGCGACCAAATTTCCCGGTTGCAGGAATCCGCAGCATGACCAACAAGGTAATTTACCCAGGCACCTTCGACCCCATCACCAACGGCCACACCGATCTGATTGGCCGGGCCGCCAGGCTGTTTGACGAGGTGGTGGTCGGGGTGGCCAACAGCCCGAGCAAGAAGCCGCTGTTCGATCTGGCAGAGCGTGTCCTGCTTGCCCAGCAAGTGACCGCCCACCTGCCCAACGTCAAGGTGGTCGGCTTCTCCGGCCTGCTGGTGAGCTTTGCCAGGGAGCAGGGGGCCAACGTGTTGATCCGCGGCCTGCGCGCCGTCTCCGACTTCGAGTACGAGTTCCAGCTCGCCAACATGAACCGCCGGCTGATGCCGGAGCTGGAGAGCGTGTTCCTCACCCCGGCGGAGGAGAACTCCTTTATCTCCTCGACCCTGGTGAAGGAAGTCGCCCTGCACGGCGGCGACATCCATCAGTTTGTCGACCCCATCGTCGCCCGGGCCATTGCCGCCAAGCAGGGCAAGTAACGAGAAGGGTCGCCCGCAGGCGACCCTCTGTTGTTTTCTACCGCCGTCGGCCGGGCGGTCGTTACTCCGCCCCCAGCGCCCGTTGGCAGGCCAGGGTCAGCTCGTCCAGCCACTGGTAGCGACGCCGGTACATGGCGCGCTTCTTGGAGGCGACCTCCTCCAGCGGCTTGCGCACCGCCGGTTGCAGCCGCACGAAGTTGGCGTCATGGGGGAGAGCACCAAACTCCTGCCACAACTCGTCATAATCCGCCTGCAGGCAGGCTCTCTTCTTCCGGCTGTAACGCCTGGCCTGGAAGATATGCGCCCTCATCCGCACAGCGGAGACACGACTGGCCCCCATCGCCTCGGCCAACGCCAGCACCAGCATCACCACCAGCGACTTGGGCCTCAGACCGTGACCGGCCTTGGTCAGCGCCCGCACCTGCTCCTGGGGCTGCGCGACACAGGGTTCAGGCCCCTGCACCGAGCCGATCACCAGCGCCAGCTCACGCTCGCAGCCAGCCAGGGAGAAGGCGCAGCTGTAGAGCCGCTCTCCCCGCTCGTTGACGATGGAGAGGGCCAGCTCGGCCTCCCGCCGGAAGGTACCGTCGTGGCGCAGCAGGATGCGGCAATCGCTCTGGGGATAGCGGCCCAGCTCGATGCCCTGCCCCAGATAGAGAGGCTCGATGAGGGTCGGGAAGCAGGCCAGCAGCAGGCGGTAGTGCGCCTCCACCATCTCGGTGCGCTGGTTCACGGTGGAGCAGGCGAAGCGATAGGGCCGCATCGGCTTGTCGAGCAACTCGGGATAGTGGGCCGGCAGCGCCCTGAGCGGCTCCGCCTGGAACAGATCGAACACCCTACTCAGCTGCGGTCGATAGAGCAGGCTGCGCAGCACGAATTTGCCGCGGTTGAAGATCTTGCGGCTGCTGCCATCGGGGTAGAGGTAGCGCGCCATTTTTTGGGCGCAATAATGCTCCTGCCGGGACAAATGATCCCAGTCTATTGATTTTGCTGTCATTTTATTATCTCGCTGCGTGCGTGAGCGAGATAGTAGTAATGGACGTGCGGGGCTTCAACAGACTGGCAATACTCGCTTACAACTTCACCTTCTTTCCCCCCAAATGGTGGCCATCAGCGCTGACAGTGGGAGCAAAATACCGTGGTGCGCTGCCCGAGCCGCACCTCGCTCAGCAGGGTGTGGCAGTGGAAGCAGGGCTGGCCGCCACGGCCATAGACCTGCAACTGCTGCACGAAATACCCCGGCTTGCCATCGGCACTGGTGAAGTCCTTGAGGGTGGTACCCCCTTGTTGGATGGCGGCCGCCAGCACCCGTTTGATCTCGGCCACCAGGGTTGCCAGCCGCTCGGCGCTGATGTTGCCCGCCGCCCGCTTGGGATGAATGCCGGCGGCATAGAGCGCCTCGTTGGCGTAGATATTGCCCACCCCGACCACCACATGGTTGTCCATCAGGAAGGTCTTGATCGGGGTGCTGCGCCCCTTGGCCCGCCCTTGAAGGTAGCTGGCGCTGAAGGCATCGGTCAGTGGCTCGGGGCCAAGCTTGGCCAGCAGCGCATGGGCCTCGGCCGGCTCACGGGTCCACAACAGGGCACCGAAGCGACGGGGATCGTTAAGTCGCAACAGCTTGCCGTTGGCGAGCTCGATGTCCACGTGATCGTGCTTCTCGGCCGGGGTGCCGATGTCCAGCACCCGCAGGCTGCCGGACATGCCGAGATGCAGGATGGCGGTGCCAAAATCGGTCTCCAGCAGCAGGTACTTGGCCCGGCGGCTGACCCTGTGGATGATGAGATCCACCAGCTCCTGGATCTCGCCCGGCACCGGCCAGCGCAGGCGGCCGTCGCGCACCACCACGCGGGTGACCTTGATGCCGGTGAGCCAGGGCGAGATGCCCTGGCGGCTGACTTCGACTTCCGGTAATTCAGGCATAAGTGACTCTCAGGCTAACAGGGTGGGTCAGGGGGCCGGCCGCAACAGGCTGCGGTACTGCTGCTGGCTCAAACTGAGCCAGGTCGAGGGCGGCAACAGGGCCGCAAACTTGCCGTCATCCTGATAGAGCCCCACCTCAATAGGATCGCTCTGGCCGGCGACCCATATCTTGAGGGTGACGGGGGTGCCGCGCAGAGCCTCGCCGAGCGGCAACAACCAGCCCTGCCAGCCTTCGATCTGCGCGGCCAGCTGGGCGCTATCCAGCCCCAGATCCGGGCCGCTGCGCCAGCCCTGACCAATGCGCTCGATCTGCCAGCTCGGCCCCTGCCAGGTCAGCACCACGGCGGACTCCGGCAACAGGGAACGCGGCCGCTGAGCATTGTTGTCCTGCTGCGCCTGCTCCAGCCGGTGTAGCAGGGTGATCACGATCAGCACGGCGACGATGATCAGGTTGTTCCAGCCTTTACGGCTCAATTTGAACATGACGACTCTCCCCTCGAACCGGCAGTGTACTGAATTGCGGCCATAAAAAAACCCGGCACCAGGCCGGGTTTTTGAGACAAATTCAAGTGGTTACTTGATTTTGCCTTCTTTGTAGATCACATGCTGACGAATCACGGGATCAAATTTCTTGATCTCCATTTTTTCGGGCATGGTGCGCTTGTTCTTGGTAGTGGTATAGAAGTGACCAGTACCGGCGCTGGAGTTCAGACGAATCTTATCGCGAATACCTTTAGCCATGATCTAATTCCTTATACCTTAACGCCGCTGGCACGCAGTTCAGCCAGAACCACTTCAACGCCGCGCTTGTCGATGATACGCATGCCTTTTGCGGATACGCGCAGGCTCACGAAGCGTTTTTCACTCTCAACCCAAAAACGGTGAGTGTGCAGGTTCGGCAGGAAACGACGCTTGGTAGCGTTGTTAGCGTGCGAACGGTTGTTACCAACTGCCGGGCGCTTGCCGGTTACTTGGCATACTCTAGACATGTCAGTCTCTCCAAATCTTACTTCATTGCTCGAGCAAATATCTGCCCCGCTGGCCTTCGATTGCGGGGCAAACAGAAGGCGGCATTTTATACAGCATCCGTGATCAAAGATCAACTAATACAGTGCCAGAGCCCAGTTTATAGCCAACCACGCTCAGCAAAAGAAACCGTGATGCCGTCACCGATCACCAAGTGATCCAGCACTCTGATATCGACCAAGGCCAGGGCGGCCAGGATCCGATCCGTGATCTGGCGGTCGGCCCGACTGGGCTCGGCCACGCCGGACGGGTGATTATGCGCCAGAATCACGGCGGCTGCATTATGTTTGAGCGCGATCTGCACGATTTCCCTGGGCCAGACGCTCGCCGCATCCAGCGTACCGTAGAAAAGTTCAACGAATTGAATGACTCTATGCTGATTGTCCAGCAACAACAGGGCGAACACCTCTCGTGGCCTGTCCCGCAGTTGGGCCTGCAGGTAGTCCCTGGTCAGCTGGGGCGAGGTCAGCGCATCCCCCCGTTGCAACTGTTCCGCCAGATGGCGCTTGCTCATCTCCAGCACGGCTTGCAGCTGGGCATATTTGGCGGGCCCCAGCCCATGGGCAGCACAAAAGGCCGGTTGCTCGGCACCGAGCAGGGCCCGCAGTGAGCCAAATTGCAGCAACAGCTGGCGGGAGAGATCCACCGCGCTCAGGCCGTTGACCCCGGTACGCAGGAAGATCGCCAGCAATTCGGCATCGGATAGTACCCCGGCGCCATGACGCAGCAGCTTCTCTCTTGGGCGTTCATCTTGTGGCCACTCCTTGATGCTCATTTGTCTCTCCCGCTACCCTGTTGAGAGAAAACATAGCAAAAAATCGCGGGAGCCCGACCACAAGTCCCCCATGTCAGCCTCTGTCGTCATCCACAGCCTGTGGTATCTTAGCCGACCAGTCAGAGTGAGTCGGAAGAGAGACAGCAGATGAGATTGGCCGATAAACGCATCCTGTTGGGTGTCAGTGGCGGGATCGCCGCCTACAAGAGTGCCGAGCTGGTACGCCGCCTGAAAGATCAGGGGGCTGAGGTGCGCGTCGTGATGACCCGCTCCGCCAAGGAGTTCATCACCCCGCTGACCCTGCAAGCCGTCTCCGGCCACCCGGTCGCCGACAGCCTGCTGGATCCCGCCGCCGAAGCCGGCATGGGTCACATCGAGCTGGCCAAATGGGCCGATCTGGTACTGATCGCCCCCGCCAGCGCCAATCTGATGGCGCGCATGGCCGCCGGCATGGCCGACGAGTTGCTGACCACCCTCTGCCTGGCGACCCCGGCACAAGTCGCCTTGGCGCCGGCCATGAACCAGCAGATGTATCGCAACGCCGCCACCCAGGCCAACCTGGATACCCTGGCCAGCCGCGGCATCCTGCTGTGGGGGCCGGACTCCGGCAGCCAAGCCTGCGGCGACGTGGGCCCTGGCCGCATGCTGGATCCCCTCGAACTGGTCGAGCGCTGCTGCCAGCAGCTCGCCGCCGAGCCGCTACTGGCGGGCATCAGACTGCTGCTCACCGCCGGGCCGACCCGCGAGGCGCTGGATCCGGTGCGCTACATCAGCAACCACAGCTCCGGCAAGATGGGCTACGCCATCGCCCGCGCCGCCCGTGAGGCGGGCGCCGAAGTGACACTGGTGAGCGGCCCGGTGGCCCTGGCGACACCAAGCGGAGTAGCACGAGTCGATGTAGAGAGCGCCGAGCAGATGCATCAGGCGGTGATGAGCCGGGTGGCCGAGTGCGACCTCTTCATCGGTTGCGCCGCCGTGGCGGACTATAGACCCGACCAGGTTGCCAGCCAGAAGATCAAGAAGACCGGGGGCAACGACCAGATGGTGCTGACCCTGGTCAAGAACCCGGACATCATCGCCGCCGTGGGGGCGCTGCCAGACAAACCCTTCACCGTCGGATTTGCCGCCGAAACCACGGATGTGGAACAATACGCTCTCGATAAATTGGGGCGTAAGCGGCTGGACATGATCGCCGCCAACGACGTGTCCCGCGCGGGTCAGGGCTTCAATGCCGATGACAATGCCCTGACCGTGTTCTGGCACGGGGGTCAAGCCCCACTGCCACTGGCCGATAAGCTGACGCTGGCTCGTCATCTCATCGCCTTGATTGCGCGTCACTATCGACCCTGAGCACCCGGCGCGAAGCGCCCCGATCGCCATCCGCGATCCCGACAGACTACTGACTCAGCGGGAGCTGACAGCACTGCCCGTGCTGGCTCCCGAAGCAGAATTCACTAAGCCATTCGATTGCCACAGTGCGATCTCATTGAAAAGCGATTCATGAACACACAAATTGAACTAAAAGTCCTGGATGCCCGCATCGGCACCGAATTCCCGCTGCCTGCCTACGCCACCCCGGGTTCCGCCGGCATGGATCTGCGCGCCCTGCTGGATACGCCGCTGACCCTGGCACCGGGTGACACCAGCCTGGTGCCGACCGGCCTGGCCATCCACATCCAGGATCCGGGCCTGTGCGCCACCATCTTGCCGCGCTCCGGCCTCGGCCATAAGCACGGCATCGTCCTCGGCAACCTGGTCGGCCTCATCGATTCCGACTACCAGGGCCAGCTGATGGTCTCGGTCTGGAACCGTGGTAACGACAGCTTCACCATGCAACCCGGCGAGCGCATCGCCCAGCTGGTGATCCTGCCGGTGGTGCAGGCCAGCTTCCAGTTGGTCGACGAATTCAATCAGAGTGAACGGGGTGAAGGCGGGTTTGGTTCTTCTGGTCGCCAATAACAAGACCACACCGTCCCCTCGGGCCGGTGGCTAATAACAGAATCAAGCCATTGTTTTTTTAGGGGAATCCATGGCAAGCAGTAACCAGAAACAGAGTCGGCGCGATCAGATCCTGCAGGCACTCGCCCATATGCTGGAAATCGGTCCTGGCCAGCGTATCACCACGGCTCGCCTGGCGGCCGAGGTGGGCGTCTCCGAGGCCGCCCTCTACCGACACTTTCCGAGCAAGGCGCGGATGTTCGAGGGGCTGATCGACTTTATCGAGGATTCCCTGCTGTCACGGGTCAACCTGATCATGGCCGAGGAGAAGGACACCATGGCCCGCTGCCACCACATACTGCAGCTGCTGCTGGTGTTTGCCGAGCGCAATCCCGGCATCACCCGCATCCTCAACGGCGATGCCCTGCTAGGGGAACACGACCGGCTGCGGGATCGCATCAGCACCCTGTTCGACAAGCTGGAGACCCAGCTCAAACAGGCACTGCGGGAGAAACGGTTGCGGGAAGGCCAGGGTTTCCAGCTCGACGAGACCATGCTGGCCAACCTGTTGCTGGCCTATGCCGAGGGCCGGATCAGCCAGTTTGTCCGCTCCGAATTCAAGCTCAAGCCCACCGCCGGGTTTGAAGACCAGTGGCAATTCATGCGCAGCCAGTTGCTGCAGAGCTGAGTCGCGAAGGCCACTGCGGCTGCTGAAGGCAAGCTCAGCCCCATCGTAGGGCTTGAGGATAGGTAGCCGTTCATGCGCGGCCAGTTACTGCAGAGCTGAGTCGCGAAGGCCACTGCGGCTGCTGAAGGCAAGCTCAGCCCCATCGTAGGGCTTGAGGATAGGTAGCCGTTCATGCGCGGCCAGTTGCTGCAGAGCTGAGTCGCGAAGGCCACTGCGCCTGCTGAAGGCAAGCTCAGCCCCATCGTAGGGTTTGAGGATAGGTAGCCGTTCATGTGCGGCCAATGGCTGCAAAGCAGACTCATACTGGCATGTACAAAGTGGGAGGCCTTGGCCTCCCCTGTTTTTTATGGCAGCTTTCTATAAGTAGAAAATAAGCACCAGATGCGACCCAAGCTGTCGCGTCCCAGTGTTAGATTCATGCGCCATAAACCTTTAGAACAACAGGACATCCTATGGAACCCGAGATCATCACAGAAGCGCAGACCTGGCTGGTCAACAACCAGGGACTGCTGATCGAATATGCCGTCAACATCGCGGCCGCTCTGCTCACCCTGCTGGTCGGTTACATCGCCGCCAATCTCCTCAGCGGTGGCGTGGTCAAGGTGATGCACACCCGCAAGCTGGACACCACAGTGACCCACTTCGTCGGCAGCATCCTCAAGTACACCATTCTGGTGTTCGTGGTGATCGCCGCTCTGGGTCGGGTCGGGGTGCAGACCGCCTCCTTCGTCGCCATCATAGGTGCCGCCGGCCTGGCCATCGGTCTGGCGCTGCAGGGTTCGCTCTCCAACTTCGCAGCCGGTTTCCTGCTGATCATCTTCCGCCCCATCAAGTCCGGTGAATTTATCGAGGTCGCGGGGACCGCAGGCGTGGTGCAATCCGTGCAGCTGTTCACCACTACCCTCACCTCCGGTGACAACAAGATGGTGGTGGTACCGAACTCCGCCATTCTCAACGGCACCATAGTCAACTACTCGCGCATGGATACCCGCCGGGTCGACATGACCTTCGGCATCGGCTATGGCTCTGATCTGCGCAGAGCCAAGCAGATCCTGGAGCGACTGGTGAGCGAAGAGCCGCGCATCCTGAAAGACCCAGAGGTCACCATCGCCGTCGCCGCCCTGGCCGACTCCGCGGTCAACATAGTCGTGCGCCCCTGGGTCAAGACCGCCGACTACTGGGGTGTCTGGTTCGACTTCCACGAGAAGGTGAAGCTGGCCTTCGATGCCGAAGGCGTCGAGATCCCCTTCCCGCAAATGGTCATGCACATGCAAAAGACCCAGGCCTGACTCCAGACCCTAGGACCACAATGCCAGCCCTCGGGCTGGCATTGTCATTTCTGTGGGGCTGTCATAGGCGGCCGAACGCGATCGACGAATGTGGCTCCTGCCGAGCACGCGCCACTCCCACAGCCCCATGACACAGACCCACGGCATCCTTCCCTTTCATCAGGCCGGTGTGGCCCTGTATCTGGCCTGGCGTGAAATCCCTTTCAATCCCACGAGGCTGGCGAAGCATGCGCCAACGCAAGATCTCATGGGCAGAGCTGACTCATAATCCCAGCGTTTTGGTTGTAAACTCCTTCGATGCAGACAATTGGTAAAGCTCTGTTACACGGGCCGCACCATGTGCTCGGTATAATGGGCCCGGTATAGTGCTCGAATAATAAGGTTTGGCGGGAGCCTTGCCTGCAAGGTTCAAACACAACTTGGAAGATCGGTAATCCTATGAAAAATATCAATCCAACCCAGACCCAGGCCTGGCAGGCACTGGAAGCCCACTTTGCAGCGAACAAAGAGACCCGGCTGAAAGATCTGTTCGCCCAGGATCCCCAGCGTTTCAACAAGTTCTCCCTCACCTATCAAGGCGACATCCTGGTCGACTACTCCAAGAACCTGATCACCGAGGAGACGCTCAAGCTGCTCATTGATCTGGCCAAAGAGACCGATCTGCGCAGCGCGATCGATGCCATGTTCAACGGCGACAAGATCAACATGACCGAGGGCCGTTCCGTCCTGCACGTGGCCCTGCGCAACCGCTCCGACCGCCCCATAGAGTGCGACGGCAAGGATGTGATGCCGGAAGTGAAGGCCGTGCTGGCCAAGATGAAAGGCTTCTGCGAGAAGATTATCTCCGGCGAGTGGAAAGGCTACACCGGCAAGGCGATCCAGCACGTGGTCAACATCGGTATCGGTGGCTCTGATCTCGGCCCGGTGATGATCACCGAGGCACTGCGTCCCTACAAAAACCACCTGCAGATGCACTTCGTCTCTAACGTCGATGGCACCCACATCGCCGAGACCCTGAAGAAGATCGATCCGGAAACCACCCTGTTCCTGGTGGCCTCCAAGACCTTCACCACTCAGGAGACCATGACCAACGCCCTGACCGCTCGCGACTGGTTCATCCAGATCGCCGGTGACAAGGCCCACGTTGCCAAGCACTTCGCTGCGCTCTCTACCAACGGCAAGGCCGTGGCCGAGTTCGGTATCGATACCAACAACATGTTCGAGTTCTGGGACTGGGTTGGCGGCCGCTACTCCTCCTGGTCTGCCATCGGCATGCCCATCGCCCTGTCTGTCGGTTTCGAGAACTTCGAAGCTCTGCTGCAAGGCGCCTTCGAGATGGACATGCACTTCGCCACTGCCTCCTATGAGCAGAACGTGCCTGTGCTGCTGGCGCTGATCGGCCTCTGGTACAACAACTTCCATGGTGCCGAGTCCGAAGCCATTCTGCCCTACGATCAGTACATGCACCGCTTCCCTGCCTACTTCCAGCAAGGCAACATGGAATCCAACGGCAAATACGTGGATCGCAACGGCAAGCCGGTTGACTACCAGACCGGCCCCATCATCTGGGGTGAGCCGGGCACTAACGGCCAGCACGCCTTCTACCAGCTGATCCACCAAGGCACCAAGCTGATCCCCTGTGACTTCCTGGCGCCGGCCATCAGCCACAACCCCATCGGTGACCACCATCCGAAACTGCTGGCCAACTTCTTCGCCCAGACCGAGGCCCTGGCCTTCGGCAAGAGCAAGGAACAGGTCGAGGCCGAGTTCCTGGCTGCTGGTAAAACCCTGGAACAGGTCAAGGATCTGGTGCCGTTCAAGGTGTTCGAAGGCAACCGCCCGACCAACAGCATACTGTTCAAGAGCCTGACCCCGAAGACGCTGGGTGCCCTGATCGCCATGTACGAGCACAAGATCTTCGTACAGGGCGCAATCTGGAACATCTTCAGCTTCGACCAGTGGGGCGTGGAGCTGGGCAAACAGCTGGCCAACAAGATACTGCCGGAGCTGGGCAGCAATGACGCCGTCACCAGCCACGACAGCTCAACCAACGGTCTGATCAACACCTGGAAATCCTGGAAAGCCTGATTTCCCCGATCTTTCTGAATGCAAAAGCCCCGCTCATAGAGCGGGGCTTTTTATTGCCTGGAGCAGGCGTTGCCATCCTGTGGAGATCTGGCCAGGTGTCTAAGCCAACCAGAAGACGGGGATCGTCACCCCCGCCCTTCCATCGCCAGCATCAACCGCCGACGGCGATACGCTTCATATCTTTCATGTAGCCGCGCAGGGTATGGCCAATCGCTTCGATCGGGTGGTTGCGGGTCGCCTCGTTGGCGGCCAGCAGGGCCTGGTTGTCGACCGCCTGGCTGTCGGCCTGGCTGGTACCCAGGTCACCGGCCTTCAGGGTCGGCATGAAGTGCTCGCGCAGCAGCGGCACGGCGGCGTTGGCGAACAGGTAGTTGCCGTATTCGGCGGTATCCGAGATCACCACGTTCATCTCATACAGGCGCTTGCGGGCGACAGTGTTGGCGATGAGCGGCAGCTCGTGCAGGGATTCGTAGTAGGCGGACTCTTCATAGATGCCGGAGGCCACCATGGTCTCGAACGCCAGCTCCACCCCCGCCTTGACCATGGCCACCATGACCACGCCGTTGTCGAAGTACTCCTGCTCGGCGATCTTGCCCGCATAAGCCGGGGCATTCTCGAAGGCGGACTTGCCAGTCTCTTCGCGCCAGCCGAACAGCTTGGCGTCATCCTCGGCCCAGTCGGCCATCATGCCGCGGGAGAACTCACCGGCGATGATGTCATCCATGTGCTTCTCGAACAGCGGACGCATCAGGGTGCGCAGCTGCTCGGACAGCTCGAAGGCACGCAGCTTGGCCGGGTTGGAGAGGCGGTCCATCATCAGGCTGATGCCGCCCTGCTTCAGGGCCTCGGTGATGGTTTCCCAGCCGAACTGGATCAGCTTGCCGGCATAGGCCGGATCCGTCCCCTCGGCGACCAGCTTGTCGTAGCACAGCAGGGAACCGGCCTGCAGCATGCCGCACAAGATGGTCTGCTCGCCCATCAGGTCGGATTTCACTTCCGCCACGAAGGAGGATTCCAGCACCCCTGCGCGATCGCCACCGGTGGCGGAGGCCCAGGCCTTGGCGATGGCCATGCCCTCACCCTGGGGATCGTTCTCCGGGTGTACCGCGAGCAGGGTCGGCACACCGAAGCCACGCTTGTACTCTTCACGCACCTCGGTACCCGGGCACTTGGGAGCGACCATGACGACGGTGATGTCGGCGCGGATCTGTTGACCCTCTTCCACCACGTTGAAGCCGTGGGAGTAACCCAGGGCCGCGCCCTGCTTCATCAGCGGCATCACAGTCTTCACCACGTCGGCGTGCTGCTTGTCCGGAGTCAGGTTCAGCACCAGATCCGCGCTCGGGATCAGCTCTTCATAGGTGCCGACCACGAAGCCGTTGTCGGTCGCCTTCTGCCAGGAGGCGCGTTTCTCGGTGATGGCAGCCTTGCGCAGGGCGTAGGAGATGTCCAGCCCGGAGTCGCGCATGTTCAGGCCCTGGTTCAGACCCTGGGCGCCACAACCCACAATCACCACCTTCTTGCCCTTGAGCGCCGCACAACCGTCAGCGAACTCTTCGCGCTGCATGAAACGACACTTGCCCAGCTGGGCCAACTGCTGACGCAGGTTCAGGGTGTTGAAATAATTAGCCATGGTGATTGCTCCGTTCGATTGATTCCATGCCGGATGGCGGCGTTGTCTGAACCACTATAGCGCGGGACACTTATTGCCTGAACTGATATATTCGGAACAGTACGTTGCAGAAATTGAAAGATGATTCTGCGCAATCTCAGGCGACTTATCCCCCAGTTCGGCAAGAGCGCCGGGGGAGTTGTTGCCTGAGCTGAACAATTCGGCACCCGATGCCGTTGCAGGAATGAAAGATGGATCTTCGCAATCTCGAGCTGTTTCTCCACCTCGCCGACTCCCTTCACTTCGGCAAGAGCGCCGATGCCATGGCGGTCAGCCCCTCCACCCTGAGCCGCGCCATCCAGCGACTGGAGCAGGAAACCGGCTGCGTGCTGTTCGAGCGGGACAACCGCAGCGTGCGGCTCACCTCCGCCGGCGAGAAGCTGCGGGAGTTCGGTGGTAGCCTGCTGCAGGAGTGGCGCCGACTCAAGCAGGAGCTCAAGCGCAGCGACGAACCGCTGCAGGGTCGACTGCGGGTGTTCTGCTCGGTCACCGCCAGCTACTTCCTGCTGCCCGAGGTGCTGGAGCGCTTTCGTCGCCGCTATCCCCAGCTCGAGATCAAGCTGGAGACCGGCGACCCGGCGCTGGCGGTAGACAAGATCCTGGCCGACGAGGCCGATCTCGCCATCGCAGCAAGGCCGGATGCGCTCTCCGCCAAGCTGGAGTTTGCCAGCCTGCAGCAGGTGCCGCTGGTGTTTATCGCGCCGCGCAATGCCCCTCAACCGAACCAGTGGCTCCTGCAGGGCGAGCCGGACTGGGAGCGGCTGCCGCTGATCCTCTCCGAGCAGGGGCTGGCCCGCAAACGCTGTGACCAGTGGTTTCGCAACAAGGGCATAGCCCCCAACATCTATGCCGAGGTCGCCGGTAATGAGGGCATAGTCGCCATGGTGGCGCTCGGCTTCGGGGTAGGCCTGGTGCCTGCCGCCGTGATCGATCACAGCCCCATGGGGGACAAGGTGCGCATCGTCGAACCCAAGCCGGCCCTCAAGCCGTTCGATGTGGGCATCGCCGTGCTCAAGAAGCGGCTGGAAGAGCCGCTGATCCGCGCCTTCTGGGACACGGCTCGCGGCCACACCCTGCGCTGAGGGAGGACTCAGGCCCGCCAAGCGTAGACGGATAGAGAACTACGTGGGTGTCAGATGTGTCAGTAGGAAAGTGCCCGCTAAGAGCGGAGACTTGCCCGACGAGCACATCAGCCACAGAGGAGCACGCCGTGAGCCAGCATCTTGTCGAGATCAAGGGGTCCATCCTGTTTGAAGAGTACCTGCAGAGCCTTGGCGTCCACCGTTGCCCGCTCGATCGGGAGCAGGAGATCTATCTGCAGGATCGGCACCTGGCCACCATCAGGCGCATTCAGGGGGAACTGCGGTTCTACCTGCGCGCCAACGCCCTGGTCCGGTCATGATCCGCAATCGGTCACAGAACATACCCTGAAAGCGTATTAGACTGGCACCATCCGTCACCCTCGCCTCCGGGGGTCGCCATGAGGAGTGCCCATGAAACCAAGCGGCCTGGATCGGCTCTTCAAACCCCAATCGATTGCCGTCATCGGCGCCTCGACCGACCCGCAGAAGGCGGGTCATGTGGTGATCAGGCACCTGCTCGCGGGTCAGTTCAAGGGCCCCATACTGCCGGTCAGCCCCCACAGCCAGGCCATCGCTGGCGTGCTCGCCTATCCCGATATCGCCAGCCTGCCGCTGTCCCCCGATCTCGCCATCGTCTGCACCCGGCGCGAGCGGGTACTGCCACTCATAGAGGAGCTCGGCAAGAAGGGCACCGGCGCCGCCATCATACTGGCCGCCCAGTTCTCCGCCGAGGATCGCCATCAGTTGCAGAGGTTGTGCCGCCAATACGGCATCCGCCTGCTCGGCCCCAACAGCATGGGCATGCTCTTGCCGGGGCAGGGCATCAACGCCAGCTTCTCCCCCATCGCCGCCACCCCAGGGCAGGTGGCCTTCCTCTCCCAGTCAGCGGCGGTCAGCACCACCATCCTCGACTGGGCCAAGCAGCGGGAGATCGGCTTCTCGGCCTTCGTCTCCCTGGGGGATCACTGCGACATCGACTTCGGCCAGCTGCTGGATCAGCTCTCCCGCGACGGTACCACCCGCGCCATCCTGATCTACATGGACAAGCTGCACGATGCCCGTCACTTCCTCTCGGCCGCCCGTGCCGCCTCGCGCAACAAGCCGATCCTGGTGCTCAAGAGCGGTCGCCACGATCCGGCCAACGGTCTCGACAACGTCTATGACGCGGCCATCCGCCGGGCCGGCATGCTGCGAGTCAGGGATACCCATGAGCTGTTTGCCACCGTCGAGACCCTGAGTCACTCCTTGACCCTCAAGGGGGAGCGGCTCGCCATCCTCTCCAACGGCCGCGGGCTGGCCAACATGGCCGTCGACGTGCTGCTGGAGCGCGGTGGCAAGCTGGCCATGCCACCGCAAGACATCGGTAGTGATGCCGATATCGAGGCGTATCGCTGCGCGCTGGAGGAGTTGCTGCAAGGGGACAAGGCCGATGCCATCCTGCTGATCCATGCCCCCTCCCTCACCGCGCGCGGAGCCACCCTGGCCAGCAACCTGATCGAGTTCATCAAGCAACATCCCAGAGCCAGGCGCTTCAACATTCTCACCAACTGGGCCGGGGAATACTCGGCCCAGGAAGGCCGCCGCCTCTTCAACGAGGCGGGGATCCCGACTTACCGAACTCCTGAGAGTGCGGTCACCGCCTTCATGCACATGGTGGAATATCGCCGCAACCAGAAGCAGCTGATGGAAACCCCCGCCTCCCTGCAAGCTGGCCAACTCGATGTCGAACGCTGCCAGCAGCTGATCCGGCAGGCGCTGGATCGCAAGCAGCGGGTGCTCGATACCCACCTGGTTCACCCCATCATGCAGGCCGCCGGGCTCTCCACCCTGCCAACCTGGATCGTCTCGGACGCCATCGAGGCGGCGCTGACCGCAGAGCAGATCGGTTATCCGGTGGCCGTGAAGCTGCGCTCACCGGATATCGCCCATAAGTCCGAGGTACACGGTGTCATGCTGAATCTGCGTACCTCGGCCGAGGTGGCCCAGGCGGCGGATGCCATCCTGGATCGGGTCCGCCAACACGATCCGGGGGCTCGTATAGAAGGGCTGCTGGTGCAGCGCATGGCAAAACGCAGCGGTGGACTCGAGCTGCGCATCCGCCTGCAGCAGGATCCCGTCTTAGGCCCCGTCATCCTGCTCGGTGAATCCGGCGCCGCGCCACACGAGATGGTCGCCGCCCTGCCACCGCTCAACCAGGCGCTGGCTCGCTACCAGATCATCGGCGCCCTCAAGCAGGGCAAGATCCGCGAGCAAGCCAGTCCGGCGCGGCTCGATATCGATGCCCTCGGCCGGGTACTGTGTCAGCTGTCGGAGCTGCTGCTGGCCTTCCCCGAGATCCAGGAACTTGACCTGCATCCACTGCAGGCCTGCGCCGACGAGATGGTGATCCTGGATGCCAGGCTCGTCTTGCTGGCGGAGGGCCAGCAGGCACTCCCCCTGGCCATTCGCCCCTATCCCACCGAACTGGAGGAGGGGGCCTGGCTCAAGGATCAGAGCCATGTCTTGCTGCGCCCGATCCGGCCGGAGGACGAGCCCGCCCACAAGCAGTTCGTGCTCAAGGTCTCCGATGAAGACAGGTACAAGCGTTTCTTCGCCGACGTGGGGGAGCTGGGCCATGAAGAGCTGGCCCGCATGACCCAGATCGACTACGACCGGGAGATGGCCTTCGTCGCCGTGGGTCAGGATGGCGCCTTTGATCAACAGATCCTGGGGGTGGTGCGGGCTATCTCCACGCCGGATCTGGCCGATGCGGAGTTTGCCATCCTGGTACGTTCCGACCTGAAGGGACTGGGGCTCGGCAAGCTGATGATGGAGAAGATCGCCCGTTACGCCCGCGAGCGCGGCATCGGACAGCTCTCCGGCATGACCATGCCGAGCAATCGCGGCATGATCAACCTGGCCAAGCGGCTGGGTTTCCAGATCGATATCCAGCTGGAGGATGGGGTAGTGAATATGTTGCTGCCCTGCAGGAAACAGAGCCAGCAAGAGATGTGAAAATGCGCTAAGGCAGGGGTTTATAGCGTCAAGACAAGAAATTTCAGCCAATAAAAAAGCCCGCTCATCTGAGCGGGCTTCTTCGAATTGGGAGCCTGGCAGTGTCCTACTCTCGCATGGCGAATGCCACACTACCATCGGCGCTACCGCGTTTCACTTCTGAGTTCGGCATGGGATCAGGTGGTTCCACGGCGCTATGGCCGCCAGGCAAAAAACTTCA
>NZ_JAKZFK010000019.1:0-85988 GCF_022549315.1 Aeromonas sp. MR16
TAAGAGCCCGCCTTGGGCACCATCTCATCGAGCAGATCGCAGATGGTGTGCACCACCTCCAGATTCTGCTTCTCGTTGTGACCGCCGATGTTGTAGGTCTCACCCATCACGCCAGTGGTCACCACGGAATAGAGCGCGCGGGCATGATCTTCCACGTAGAGCCAGTCACGGATCTGGTCGCCCTTGCCATACACCGGCAGCGGCTTGCCATCCAGCGCATTCAGGATCACCAGCGGGATCAGTTTCTCGGGGAAGTGATAGGGGCCGTAGTTGTTGGAGCAGTTGGTGACCACGGTCGGCAAGCCGTAGGTACGACGCCAGGCGCGCACCAAGTGGTCGCTGGAGGCCTTGGACGCAGAGTAGGGGCTGCTGGGGGCATAAGGGGTCGTTTCGGTAAAGAGCGGCAACGTCTCGCCGGGCGCAACTTCATCGGGATGGGGCAGGTCGCCATATACCTCATCGGTGGAGATATGGTGGAAGCGGAAGGCCGCCTTGCGTGTCTCGTCCAGGCCGTTCCAATATGCACGGGCGGCTTCCAGCAGCATGTAGGTGCCGACGATATTGGTTTCGATGAAATCGGCAGGTCCGGTGATGGAGCGATCGACGTGGCTCTCTGCGGCCAGATGCATCACGGCATCGGGTTGGTGGGTGGCAAAGACGCGATCCAGCTCGACGCGGTTGCAGATATCTACCTGCTCGAAGGCATAGCGCTCGCTGCTCGATACTTCTGCCAAGGACTCCAGGTTGCCCGCATAAGTCAGCTTGTCGAGATTGATGACGGAGTCTTGGGTGTCACGGATGATATGGCGAACAACGGCAGAGCCAATAAAGCCGGCACCACCGGTCACGAGGATTTTCATATTACACGCTTGCCTTTTTATGAGACGTTGAGGTTAAGTTTTCGAGATAGTCGATAACTGACTGACCGATCTCATGATGCCGCATGGCATAAGTGATATTGGCCTTCATATAGCCCAGCTTGTTGCCACAATCATGGGATTGCCCTGTCATATGAAATGCATCGACAGTTTCTTGTCCTATCAACATGGCAATAGCGTCGGTCAGTTGTATTTCGTCGCCAGCACCGGGGGTAGTTTTTTTGAGCAATGGCCAGATATGGTTGCTTAAAACATAGCGGCCAACCACGGCCAGATTACTTGGCGCCGCATCTACATCAGGCTTTTCAACTAGGCCCACTATGGGGGCAGATTGACCGGGTTGCAGTGCTATCTGGTTGCAATCGGCAATGCCATACTTGTCGGTATCGCTCAGGGGAACCGGCTCCACCATTACCTGGCTTTGGCCAGTTAATTGATAGCGAACCAGCATGGCCGCCAGATTTTCGGCATGTTGATCGGCGGTATATTCATCCAGGATCACATCAGGCAATACGACGGCGAAAGGTTCATCACCAATAACTGGGTAGGCACACAAGACCGCATGGCCCAGACCTTTGGCCTCTCCTTGGCGCACATGCATGATGGTTACATCTTTTGGACAGATAGCCTGGATCTCATCAAGCAGTTTGCGTTTGACTCGGGCTTCAAGGGTTGCCTCCAGTTCGAACGAGGTATCGAAGTGGTTCTCGATGGCGTTTTTGGAGGAGTGAGTTACCAAGACAATTTCCTTGATCCCCGCGGCCACACACTCATTGACCACATACTGGATGAGTGGTTTGTCGACAATGGGTAACATCTCTTTGGGAATTGCCTTGGTTGCAGGCAACATGCGGGTACCAAGACCCGCGACAGGAATAACCGCCTTTCTAATTTTAATATTCTTATATGGCATAATTAATATTATCTCGTGCTGCTTTTTTAATTTATTAATGAATGTGCGTACTCTCTGGCATTGTACGCAAGCTTATGACGTTTTTGCTCGGCATTAACCAAAAGCGATAGCGCCTTTATCCATTTTTGTGGGTCATTATCCAGCAATACACCGTTTACGTTTTGCTCGATAAAATCACTGTAAGGGGCACAGTTGCTATAAATTCCCACTGCGCCCATTCTGACAAAGTCATAGAATTTGACCGGCCCTCGTGCCAGATTAAAAGCTGAATCGAGCAAAGGGGCCAGGCCGATATCCAGTTGATTGCTCTGAGTGTAAGCCAAGTAGTTTTGCCAGTTCATCGGATGTAACACCGACACTCTGGGCAGGTCCCGATAGAGTTTATATATATCATGTTCGCCAAAAATTTCGAAGCTGGCTTGTGGACACAGTGCCAACACCCCCTCGACCACCTGTCGCAGCCAGTATTTTTCATCCCGATGAGAACTGGACCCATGATAAGCAATTTTTACTGGCCGCTGTGCCACAAGGAGCAAGGGAGAGGGTTTGGCAGGCACGATATCAGGATTAAGGGATGCATATTTATTAGCCAGGTAAGGGGTCGATACCCAGATGTCATCGCAATACTCAGTGATCCATCTATGCTGAGCGGCAGAGCGTCGTATTATCTTTGAGCGGTATTCTTTTGGCAACGAATTTAATGCCGACGGATCGAACAGATCATCGTCCATGAAGTAGACCACCCTAGAGAGCCTATCGATGTTTTGTTCAATTTCTCGTTGCCATAGTGGGGTAATAAAGCGAATTATTACCATGGCCGCCCCCTCATCAATGGTGATGTCTGGGGTGGCTGATGTATCAATCAGCTGACATGCGGTACCCGGGAAACGATTCTTTATCGCCGCTTCAAAATAAGCCAGTGTAGGGGAGTTACCCTCATGCAGGATCAATAAATTTTGACACTCAATCAAAGAGTCGTATTGATTTCCATAACTCTGCTTACTTAACTTCAAGTAGGGTTTGAATAACGCCTTTCTAATCAATTCATCCATGGCAACACCACATTGGGAGCATGACTTAATGAAAAGTCTGGTCGGTCATAACTCAAGTTGGGGTTATAGGCCGGATCGTGTTCAAGCCGCTGAGCCCAGCGCTTCTTCATATAGCGCAGCTCCCTTTGTGCTCGCGCCAACTGTTGTGGCGTCACATCCTTGCCACGGGATACCGACTCATGATGATAGAGCTCTGCAAAAGGAGTCCAGACAACTCGCCAGCCAGCCTCACCCACACGCAGGCAATAATCCACATCGTTGAAGGCAACGGGCAGATTGCTCTCATCCAGACCACCGAGGGACAGAAAGAGCTGCCGATGAGTCAGCAGGCAAGCCGCAGTCACGGCAGAGAGCTCCTGAGCACAGACAGCCCTGCGTTGATAGCCGGGGTCATCAGAGGTAAGGCCTGCATGAAAGTGATCGGCGCAGCCGCCAGGCCCAACGGCATCGCCACCATGCTGTACTCGACCGTCACCATAATAAAGCTTGGCACCCACTACACCGACGCCTGGACGCAGCAAATGAGAGACCATTTCGTCCAACCAGTCCGGGCTCATGACCTCAGTGTCGTTATTGAGCAGGCAGATGAGCTCACCACTGGCCTGGCTCACTGCACTGTTATTAATGGCCGAGTAGTTGAACGGATGGTCATAAGGGATTACCCGTACCCCGTATTCCTGGGTGGCATGAGCCAAATAGGAAAGGGTACCGGCCTCATTGCTCTGGTTATCCATCACCAGGATCTCCAGATTGGGATAAAGAGTCCGTTGCACCAGACTGTCAATGCAGGGCTTGAGATGAGCCACGCCATTGCGGGTGGGGATGATCACCGAGACACGTGGCAATTGGGCTGGCAATGGCCAGTGCCAGCGACAGATCCCGTGGGGAGCAGGGGATACCGTCACGCCCGAAGGCATCACTTGGCTCGCCTGAGCGATCAGCCCATGATCATCCTGCTCTTCACAGGGTTGATGCATCATCAGCACTGGAATATGGGCTATCTGGGTGGCTTCCAGTTGCCGGGCAAGTCGTAACCACCAGTGATGGCACTCGGCCCGACTGACAGGTATATGGGAAGTACCTTGGTCACGCCATAAGGCGCCCCAGCCAATATAGTTTTGGCTGTGCAGCAGCGTTTCATTCCAATCCGGTTTGAAGTGGGGAGAGTGGCGTTTGCCATTCTCATCCCGCAGATCGTGATCCCCGTAAATCCATTTTGCATCCGGAGTCAGCCGCAACTGATGAGCGACCCAAAAGAGCGCAGCTGGCGCGAGCTCGCCCCCAAGAGGGATGGCCCAATGCCAGGTTTCGGCAGTGTGCTCAGACTCAGGCCTCTCAATGCCCTGCTCCAGCGGGGTGATGTGGCTTGTCGGGTAGCAGAGCGCCTCGATACTGGTCAGGGTGCGCTGGCGAGCGGCCTCATCCCCCTCGCCAACCAGATGCAGGTAGATATGAGGCAAGTTGCCCCAGCGAGCCAACAAGCGGCCAATCATCTGACGATCCCCTGGCAGCAAGCTATCGAAGGTGGCCAGCCAATGTTCGTAGGCGTGCAGGGGTCTGTCATCACGCAGTTTGCCAACCAGTTCATATGCCAGAGGCAGATTGGTTAGCCATAGGTGCCAGGATAATCCCAGACGTTTGCGCTTTTGAGCATTAAGCCGCCCGTAGAAGGGCCATACCCGGCGCAGACGGCGCCAGAGGCTCTCGATGGACGATGCCTGACGTATCTGGGTAAGCTCAACCAGGCAATCTGCCCCCTGATTGCTTGCCAACAAGGCGAGCTGACAGGCTCCCATGGGGAGATAGACCAGCTCTTGCAAGGTGCCACGGCGGGTGACGGGAAGTATCTGTTCATGCCAGCGCCCTTGGCGGCATTGCCAGCGCAACCGGGTTTCCCCCCGTGGTTGACGGGCCTGGACTTTGCCTTGAATAAAGAGCCAGCCTGATCGCAACGAAAATGAGTCTGGCAGGCTCAGGGGCTGCCAATGGTCATCGCTATACATAACAAGTTTCACAATCTGAAGAAGAGGGTGCCCAGTTTGACCACAGGGATGGCTGGTAAAGCATGGGCAAGAGAAGTGAAGGCCGCCGTGGAATCAGCCCATCCATTTCTTCATCTTGGTTCCGATCCAGGAGCCACCAGGGGTTGTCTCTTCGGCGGGGAGGGCCGCCATCCGCTCGCCAAGGGCGGCCATTTCTGCTTTGACCCTTGGAGCCAGAGCGGCGGCAAGCAGGCAGGTTTCATCGTTGCGATCATGGGCTTTGAAATAGGCTTTGTGCTTGACCCGGTTGGCGGTTGCCGCACTGCCGCGTAAGTGTTTTCCCAGCAAGAACTCTTCCAGCGACTTCACAACATAGTGATTGACCCGAACCCCACTCCAAAGTACCTCGGCACTGACCCCATTGCCGTGCTTGGGGTGCAATATCAAATCATTTCCCAAGGCATCGATATAACGGCCAGAGCGCAGCTCGGCATAGTGCGGGTTATGAAAACGATTCACCCGCTGTGGCCTCACGACGCTTTTAAAATTGTGGTGAACATTGAAAGATTGCGGCGCACGCTTGGTAAAACGCTCGGTTACTAGGCCATCTTCGGCAAACACCTCACCGTTGGACCCGAAATTGGCCCAGTTCAGGGCGAGGGCACTCACGTTTTCATCACCAAAGCGACTTGCGATAAATTCAGTCAGCGATTGATCTTGGCCAGTGGGTAGCAGAAATTCGTCGGCATCGATAAAGGCCAGCAGATCGATGGAGGCAGGACAGGATCGTAAGATGCGTTCATACGCCGGTAATTGGGGTTTATCCTCGCCGATGGTAGGATGATCCAGCACGGTGACCAACCCTAGTCGGGCCAAGGCACCAAGCAGCTCACGGCTGCCATCATGACTGCTGTTATCGGCGATGATAAAACCCTGAATACCCAGCACACGGTGATAGGCGATCCATTCCAGCAACCCGGAATGCTCATCTTTGATGATGGAAGCAATAAATAGTTTCAAAATTTATCCAACTGATAATAAAAATGCCATGCCGGCTTCATTGAAATGTTGAATGTTAGCACATATATTAAACATGTGAACAATTAGGCTGGGTTTAATTAATAACTATCGATTAAATTAATTTAATCGATATTCAACGGCTCAGCTTATAAGTGAAGTGGAAAATACATTTTATCATTGTGAATTGAATTTAAAAATTTTTTATCAAAGTCTTTATCTAATGTAATGATGTTATCTGAGAACAAAAAACCAGCTATGCCATATACATGGTCGCTTTCGTTTTCAATAATGAATGAACCGTTCACGTCAAATGGCAAGGACGTTAACTTTAAATATTTAGATCTAAGAAGTCCATGAGCCAACTGCCCACATGATGAAATCTTAAAAAGATTTTCATTCATATCTGACCAATGCAGGATGCCGATTAAACTATGGTCAAAAGGAACCTCAACGACTAACTTATCTTTTAGTTCAACAATATCACAAGAAAATAATGAAGTGGATTTTCTTATTCTAATAGTGCTTGATGGGGGGGGGACGTAAAACATCCTTGATTTTGATTTACATTTTAAATTGGAAGTCCTGTCCTCATCATTCCAATTTTCTATGAATTTAATGATCCAATTTGATATTAACTCAGAAAATTTACAATTTAAATGCGCAGGATCTTTGAAGGCTGATTTAATCTGTATATCATCTAATGATTCAAAATATGGATGACAATCTAGAATCGTCACATTAGATTGTGCGGCATAATATAAATGTGCTTTATAAATGTCATTTGAAAAAATTCCATGTATTCTTTTCTGAGTGGGCAGCAATAAGACAATTAGTTTTTTACTGATAGTGGCATCAAAATTATAGTAGTAATCAATGCAAGTGAGGAGCGCGGCCTTCGTTAACTCCTTGTTACCTACAAAGGAGACATCATTTACAAATGGCTCAACAATAATGTATTTTGCATTATCTAGTAGTTTTCGATGAATTAAGAATATTAGCGCTATATAGCTTGACGATGTTGCACCTAAAGACAGATTTATGACCTGATATAAAGCTATTTTTTTTGTGAAAAAATATGCCCATCCTTGACTCATAAGACTATTGCTTGCACCAATAATTACGATGTATTCATCATTACAAGTGCGCGCATTCAAGTTGTTTATTTTGTGTTCAATAATGTTTGAGTTATTAATGTTCATTTGCAGGGCCACGTTCTTTATGACTAATATCAAACATAGTGTCGGCAGATGAACCTAGGTCTAATGCAATACCACCAGAGTTTTTAATAATATCGCAATAAATAATCCCTAAAATTCCAGCTCCGACAAGTACGAGATCACCTGCTTTAATTTCTTCAGCAAGAAAATTAGATATTTTAAAAAAAACGTCCGGGTAATGCTTTGTGTTCTGTTCTTTGTTAGGTGAAACCTGCTTTGCAGGGACTGGTATCTTAATTATGTCACGGCCTAGTATAGAGGCTAGAGTTGAAATATCGCAATGTGTGATAACGTATAACTTATCCACTTGCATCAACAGTTTCTTGAAATCAGAGCTTTTTGAAAGATCATCGTAAATATTAACTGCGGTAAAATTTTTATTTTTATAGGCGTTTAAAATACGCAGATTATTGAATGTATTCTTTTCCAAAAGATGAAGCCGATTAGAGGATACTCTCTTTAGTGTTGGAACCGCAATGATATTACAGTTAATTACAGCGCGCTTTATTAATGTCGAAATATGATAAGTATCTGCCTCATCTAAAGTATATCCAAACTGATGGCTGTATATAAGCTTGATTTCTTCATGTGAGTACGAGTGTCCATAGCCAAGTAGCTTATTCTCGCAATGGTGAATTTTCAAAACACTATATGCTTTTTTTATTTCAAAAGAAGATGCTATTTCTATCAAGAATGCAGCTGTAGTAAGCATATTTTTATTTACTTCATTAAAGACTAATTGTTGCTCTAATTCACTCCATTTGTTGGATGGTTGCTTCTCGACTGTTAAACTAATTGTGAAATTATCTTTTTTATAGATAGGAGTTATACCAATGGCGTTAAACACTCGAGATAATAAGCTCGCTCTTGATTCTATTTTATTTTCATGATCAATATACTTAAATGATTCTTGACTGATTCCAATAAATGTAGAAAACAATGTCTTTACATTTATTTCCGATGAAAAATCCAATATTGAGCCTATAACAATTACACTTGTGAATATAAAGTGTTTTTCCAATATTTTAGATAGTTCAACTATGTTTGAAAAATAATGGACAGTCTCATTAAAGCTAAAGTTACCTTCGTGAATATTTATTGTTAAGGTTGAATTGGTATCTATATTTGAATGTCTCATCACCCCTTGAGTAAGCACAATTAATTTATTCATATTTTCTCATTTAAATATATGTTATATCAACGCTTAAGGAAATCAAAAAATGAGCTAATAAATGTAGCCATTGATAACTAAAAGTAATTAAAAGGCTAAAGCCTATTTTTGTGAGGGATTTTTTTCGAATCAGTCTAGTGAAATGACGGCTTTTTATATGGCTTAAGTAAGGGCGTTTGTTTATAAGTTTCTTAATCGGACCCAAAGAGATCTCTAGTGTAGACCTTGTCTGCTACATCGACCAGTTCGCTGGCCATTCGGTTGCAGAGGATCACGTCGCTAAGGGTTTTGAACTCATCCAGATCGCCAATAACACGAGAGTGGAAGAAAGTTGTTTCCTTGAAGGTGGGTTCAAATATCACCACCTCTATCCCCTTGGCTTTTATTCGCTTCATAATCCCCTGGATGGCAGAAGAGCGGAAGTTGTCAGAGCCTGCTTTCATCACTAAGCGGTGGATGCCGACCACCTTGGGATTGCGACGGATCACGCTGTCGGCAATAAAATCTTTGCGGGTGGTGTTGGCATCAACGATGGCGCGAATCAGGTTGTTGGGCACTTGGTTGTAGTTGGCCAGCAACTGTTTGGTATCCTTGGGCAGGCAGTAGCCACCATAGCCAAAGGAGGGGTTGTTGTAGTGGCTGCCGATGCGCGGGTCGAGACCAATCCCCTCGATGATTTGACGGCTGTCCAGCCCATGGGATTGGGCATAGGTGTCCAGCTCGTTGAAATAAGCCACCCGCATCGCCAGGTAGGTATTGGCAAACAGCTTGATGGCCTCGGCCTCTGTACTGCCAGTCAGCAACACAGGCACATCCTGCTTGATGGCCCCCTCTTTGAGTAGATCGGCAAAGAGTTGGGCCCGCTCGCTGCATTCACCCACGACGATACGAGAGGGGTGGAGGTTGTCATATAGCGCCTTGCCTTCGCGCAGGAATTCGGGGGAAAAGAGCAGATTCTCCGTGCCAAGTTCGCGCCGCATTCGCTCGGTAAAACCCACCGGAATGGTGGATTTGATCACCATCACCGCCCGAGGGTTGATGGACATCACATCGCGGATCACCGCTTCGACTGTGCTGGTATTGAAGTAGTTGGTCTCGGGATCATAGTCGGTCGGGGTGGCGATAATCACAAAGTCGGCGGTTTCATAGGCTTCAAATTTATCCAGCGTTGCCTTTAAATTGAGCTGCTTGCTGCCCAAGTACTCTTCGAGCTCTTTATCTGCAATAGGGGATTGGCGCTCATTAATCAGCTCGACCTTCTCTGGCACTACGTCCAAGGTTATAACATGATGATGTTGAGCTAGTAATACAGCATTTGATAACCCAACATAACCAGTTCCGGAAATACATATATTCATAATGCACCAATAGAAATACTTAAAGGGAAATTTAAATCACTATGAATATAGAACAATTAGGTAGACCACCAGAAATTGAATTTTTCAAATCCATCCCCTCTTGTTTTTATATTTTCGATTGCATCCATAAGAGAGCCTACGTCAATAGATATACCACCATGTCGGAATACGGTGTCACAATATATTTTACCAAGTATCCCTGCGCCAATTAATACAACGACTCCAGGGGACACAATGCGTTCTATTTCCTGTTCTATTTTGTTAAATGCTTCAGGGTAATGCTGGTAAATATGATCGTCATTTCCTTTGAATCTATTTTCTGCAGGAATACTTATTTTTTTTATAGTTTTTCCTAGTTTATGTTCTAGGGCACTAATATCTCTGCACGTAATGGCAACAATGTTTTCAGCACTCTCAATGATTTTCTTAAAAGCTTCATTTTGTCCTAGATCATAGTGAATGTTGACGTTGGTGAAAAGTTGATCTTTTAAAAGTGATAATTTATATAAATGTATCCTGGTAGAGTGTTCTAGTAATCTCAATTTACTAGAGTTAAGATCATTATCCTGTGGTATTCCTAATACAGTAGAGTTTTTTACAGCTTCTTTAATTCTAGACGAGATGTAACCTGTTTCTTTTTGATTTAAAACTTTACCAAATTGTATATCATAGGTGATGTCAGCTTCTTCCTTTGAAAAACTGAAATCATACCCTAGAATTCTATTTTCACAATGATTTAATCTTATAAAACTAAATGGCTTTTTAGATGCTATGTGATCTGAAAGTAATGATATGAACTGATCATGACTAATTGTCTTCTCGGAGGTCGCTCGCTTAACTTCTTGATGACAAAAGCGGGACCATCTAGTTGGAAAGTCGAAATCTAAAATGATATAGCCATCATGAATTCTTACAGATGGTTCTTCATTAATAGCAGTAAAACATCTATTTAATAGCGTAAGCTTGCTGCTTATTCTACTTTTTTCATCCACATATAATAAGCGACCCTTAACTAAGCTAGTAAAGCCAGCAAAAGCGGTCCTTATATTTATTTCTGATGAAAAATGGCTTATGGCACCGTATATTATAATTTGCTCTATATTAAGCGACTCTTTTTCTAAGCAAAAAAGGAACTCTAATATGTTGCTGAATGTAAATTTTACATTTCCAATGATGGTTGTACCGGAAGAGATATTTACTTTAATTACATCATTCATTAGTTCTGGAAATATAGCTTCAGAAATATAAAAGCCATCATCATTATTAGATACAATTAGTTTCATTTTGTTGACCTTTATTTAAAGATGATAGCTTCAATGCGAGATACCCATTGGACAATATCATTGTCGACTTTATATATCTTCGAGTTATTCGATAGATCAATTGTGGTATATGGAGTAATATTGCTACACACGATAGGTAAACCCAAGGTCGCCAACTCTAAAACCTTTAAAGGGCTTTTCTTTTCCGAAAACGTCTCATTTACTAATGGTGCAACACCAAGATCAAAATTATGAGAAATTCTAATCATCCAATTTACAAAAATATCATAGCGAGAACTTGGTGGTGCCAGTCTAGTAATACTACTGTTTTCAGAGAAATCGCCACACCCTATAACAAACAAATGAACCTTTTCCTCATTCTCATTTATTTTGTTTATAACAGATACTAAAAAGTTTAAGTCCTCTTGATGTGTCTTCGAACCGAAATAAACAATACTCTTCGTTACATCATTTTTTTCTATATTTATCCTCTCTTCCGGAGAAATATTCATATTCCACCGATGAGGAAATATTTTATTAGGCCTTATTATTGTATTGCTATTGTATTCAGATATTGTCATTGCGAGCGAGGGGTTGGTGACATGCACTGATTCTGCATTAATTAAAAGTTGTTTAAAGTGTTCTTTATATTTTTTATAACATCCGTCAGTATCAATGGTATCAGGAACATGCAAGAGATCGTCATCGATTTCATATTCAAACGGAATTAGATTTCTTTTCAGTGAGTTGATACACCATTCTACAGCAATACTAGGTATTGCATCCCTCTGAATAATAACTCTATTCAGTTCGTTGTTCTTATATGTCAAAAGCTCGTGCCATGCCATAAACTCAACTTTTAATTTTGTTTTTTTCTCAAATTCATCCTTCCAATCTATGAGTCTAACATATGCAGTCGGCGGGACATTAGGGTAATATCCTTTCATGACTATACCCAAAGTTCGCTTCTCTGGAAGTTGTGTTTTAAATGAATCCTGATAAATAAATATATATTTTTCAGTCATTCTACTGACAGTATTATACGTACCATAGCCACTTTGCCACTCGGCAACAAACTTAAGCTTATCTTCGATTTGATGTGGATTATTGCAAAGTGAGATTAACTGTTCATAACACTCTTTAGGATCATTGTTCACTAACCAGCCAGCGCTATGTTCTTTAATTCTCTTTTCGACGGCGCCATAAGATAGTCCTATTACAGGGAGGCCTGATGCCCAACTCTCAGTTAATGTGTGACAATAAGTTTCTGGCCATATAGAGAACACCGCTGAGATATCAGGATTAATTTCCGCTACTTTTTTAGTAAACTCATTCCTATGATATTTTCCATGATAAGTGACAACCTCCATGAGGTCTTTATCGCACGTACCTAATACATGGAAATTAATCTGATTGTTTACATCGAGCGCTTTAATTTGTTTTATTAGAAACTTGCCTTTTGTGAGGGTTATATTCCCTGGTACGAGAACATTAATACTATTACTTGAGAATGTTTTTTTAGGTTGTATGTAACTATCGAAATCTCGGCCATGTGGTATAACTGTAAAGGGAATATATTTTAATTTTGGCAAGCTCTTTAATATTATTTCTTTGGCACTTTCACAAGTAGTAATAAAGTGGTCGCAGTATGATAGGGCATGTGTCATTCTTTCCTTCCATGCTATAAGCATGGATGGTGTCATCGGATTAACAGTTTCATCATGCCATAATGGATTGTTAATCCCATGGTCCAAACCGTCTATAAACAGTTCTCCATTTTCATCAACTAAGTTTACTGAGGGGCAAAGGGTATAAAAATCATGAAATGATTTTATTACCGGAATACTCATCTCCTTTGCTATCTGGGGTAGCTTCAGGCTATGCCACGCAATGTGTCGTATGTGTAAAAGCTCTATGCTGTACTTGTAAATTATGCTTCGAACAACCTGCTCATATTCGAATGACCTATGGGTAGAAAAAATAACAGGTTCTTGAAGATGAAATTTTTCTATAACCTCATAATCTTTATCACCCGCTCGCATGATTTCAATTGTTTTGGAGTTTGATGCTAGAACATAGCAATCATAAATATCACTTAAGGCCCGCATAAGGTCGTAGTTTGTCTTCGGTGTTCCGCCTGTGCGAGTTGATATGACAAATAATATCTTCGGCTTTACTATAGCCCCATTTTGGGGCGTTTTATTTATCTTGTTGTCAATCAAATCCCTAGATTTTTTAAATAAGGCGGATTTCGAGATAGCTTTAATCGCGCCAGAGTAATATGGGTGATCATTTTTAACTTGAGAAATTCCTTGCTCAATAAGCAGTTCTTTTTCACCTTTAAATGATGCTGAGCGTTTATGATATACAAATGTCTTGATGTCGATAATGTTGACCCATCCTTTGGAGACGGCCCTCATACAGAAATCGTTTTCTTCACCATAGCCGCGTGGAAATTTAGCCATATCGAATATACCGATATCATCGATTAATTCACGTTTAATGAAAAGACAAAAGCCATTTCCTGTTGGTGTTGTGACAAACGCTGAGTCGATAGAAGACGCTACTAGTCGAGCAATATGGGTAATCGAAAAATGATCAGGTATATCGTTCCAGCCTGCCTTGGGTACTGAGAATGCCCCTGCACCATTAGATACAGCAGTTACAGTACCAATATCGTTGCTTTGATATGCAGCTATAGACATTTGTCTGAGCCAGTTTTTTGATACGATTGTGTCACTATTCAAAAGAACAACGTCATCTTCCCCACAAAGAGAAAGACCATAATTAACGTTGTTTGTATATCCGATATTCTTCTTGTTATGAATTATCCTAACGCCGGATATATTTTTGTAAGTATTTAGTCTGGTATATATATTATTATCTGTGCTAGCATCATTAATCACTAAAAGTCTAATGTTACTACCAAGATGCGTGTTTTGAATCACACTATCTAAGCAATCTGTAACCTCATCAATAGCATTGTAGACGGGTATTATTATAGTTATTTTTATTTTTGAAAGCTTTGAAGGAATATTGATTAAGCTGATTTTTTTTTGTTCTTTTTGTGATTTTGAGATTGCCCTTTTTTCGTTTACACCGTATTTAAGGTAATGATAAAGTGGGTTCATCCCTGATTTTCTTACATCACTATGTAAATAGTAGTAGAAGGAACCATCAAATTTTTCTGATGTACGATTTAGAATAGCATTAGGTGAAGATATATAATGTGCTAGTGAGGTAATATTAACCTCTATATTATAAACACTTTTATAAAATGCAGGGTCGAAAAATTCATTAGGCCAGCGATTCTCTCTATGGCCATGACGGATAAAATGACGGATTGGGTCTAGTTTTTTTTGTGAAACATCTTTATATCTTCTATTGTAGTATTCTGAGTCAAATAGCCCAGAATCTTTTATCATTTTGTACTCTGCATCATACGATAGTGTGTTTTTTGAGGAAGGGGATTCATCATCTTTTGGGATGAGTGATTCTTCATATGAAAGCAAAGTATTTTTTTGTTTTTTTGTTTTTATATTTTTTATTTTTCTTAAAAAATCAGTTACTATCATGTAGTTACCTTTTTTACAATGCACCAGGCGTAATTAAGTGCTTTAATATTGTCTAAGTTGATTGCAACATGTAAATATGGTTGCTTATAAGTATTTTCCCGTGATAAATTTCTATTGGGTTATGATGACCTCGAATTACATTCAATTATAATGCATGGCATTATTTACTCTACTTAAATGCCACATGAAAAATAGCTAGTGGTAATGTATGCTTAATATTTATTATTTTTATAATAAATATTCCTGAATGACATCTCCCTAGAGGATGTTTGTTTTGTCCCTATTTGGTAGTCAAGTTTTTTTAGTACAATGAAGTGCAGGTAATACACTATTAAACTGTCGGAAACGAAGTGTTGAAAGCTGGTTGCATATAACCGCCAGCAGAGGCAGCTGTATTCGAGGTTGCATTCCTATCAGTCTTGATGCTCACGCAGGGTGGCAAGGCCCATCACGATCAGCCCATAGAAGAGGATAAGCAGCACGCTTACCGTGGCCAAGTTATAGAGACGGCGAGGATATTCCGCATCTTGGGCCAGGCTCGGCTGGCTGATGACCAACAGGTGTTTGAGCTTGCGATACGCCTCTATTCTGGCCTGCTCCAAGCTAATGAGGCCTGTCTTGTAGAGATCTGCCGCCAGGGTAGCCTGGGTCTGCATATCCATGTAACTGGCGGTGATCTCGTTCATGGCATCTTTATCAAGGCCGGTGAGCTTGGCGCGCTCCTGCTCCAGTTGCCTGGTCAAGGCATCTACTCGACTCTGCACCGAGATGACAGCGGGAGCAGTGCCCTTCATATAACTGCGCAGTTGCTTCAATTCTGCCTGTTGGCGCACTAGCTCGGCTTCAATCTGGCTGACTACCCCAAGACGGGCACTGCTGGTGGATTCCGGGCTGATCAGTTGATGGGTGTTTTGAAAGGCCAGCACCTTGGTTTTTTCATCCTGCAGCCGTTGATAGGCGCGATCGACCTCTTTCTCTACAAAGGCCAGTTGATCCAGTGCGACCTGATGCCCCAGTTTATTGATAAAGTGCTCGGACTCTTTGAGCATCAGGCCCACCACCTGCTGACCATATTCGGGATCAAATGCCTGCAATTCGATGGTGAGCACCCCTGACAGTTCGTCGAGGCGCAGCGTCAGGTGCTTACGGTAGTATTCGATGAAGTCTTCCCGGCTGACATCCTGCGGCAGACGGGAAAAATAGTCAGCCTTGTCACTCTGGTAATGGGACTTGAGGCCTAGCTCCTTGTCGAGCTTGGACAGCAGATCCCAGGATTTCAGGTATTCCTGGATCAACAGCACATCCTGATGATTGCTGCCACCCAGGCCTAGCATCGAGAGGGCATCTGGCAGCATCTTGATCTGATCTGCCTGCTTGATCATCAGCTCTGCTCGGCTCACATAACGGTCAGAGACGATGACACCCAGATAGAGGGTGGCGATGGCAAAACAGGCTAGCACCCAGAGAAAACTGCCGAGCTTGAGACTCTGCTGCCAGGAGCGGTGGGCAATCTGAAAGCTGTTGGAGTCGATAAAGAAACGTTTGGGCTCGTTGCTTAGTTTGCGCAGTTTGCGCATGAGGCGTGATGGTCTTTCGGAACTTATAGGTTGGGTCATAGTGGATGCAGCTTGTTATAGATTCTGATAGATGCGGATGGCGTCGTCGATATCGTCGAATATTTCCAATACGCTATTACGCAGCAAAATACCCATGTCACACTGTTGACGCAGGTTCTTCATATCGTGCGACACCATGATAAGGCTGGCGGTTTCGCGCTTCTGATTAAAAGTGTCGATGCACTTCTGTTTAAAGCGGGCATCCCCCACCGAGGTTATTTCATCAGTAAGATAGATATCAAAGTCGAAGGCCATGCTGACGGCAAAGGAAAATTTTGATTTCATCCCGCTGGAGTAGGTCTTGATGGGCAATTCGAAGTGCTGACCTATTTCGGAGAACTCCTTGACCCACTCCTCTACTTCTTGAGTATCACGTACCCCGTGGATGCGGCAGACGAAACGGGTGTTCTCCCGTCCTGTCATGCTGCCTTGAAAGCCGCCGCCGAGGGCTAACGGCCAAGAAACTCGACATTGCCGGATCACCCGGCCTTGGCTAGGTGCATCCATGCCTCCTAGTAGGCGCAACAGGGTGGACTTACCCGCCCCGTTGATACCCAGAATGCCGATATTGCGATCTCTTGGTAGCTCGATGCTCACATCGCGCAGTACATAGTTACGGCCAAATTTTGTAGGGTAATACTTGGAGACATTGTCAAGAATGATCATGTTATTTCGCTCTCATTGGCGATCAACTGGCGATTAGTCGACGGTGGCTCAGGCGATAGCAGCTCATGGCAAAAGTCAGTAGCAGCAAGGTCACCCCGGATAAATAAGCCCAGCTGACGCCGGGACTGCTATAGCCCGCGATCCAGCCGCTTCTGATCAGCTCGAGGGCATGTACTAGTGGATTCCATAAAAACCAGTGTTGGTATTGCACCGGTACTGCCGTCAGCGGGTACATTACGCATGAGATAAACATCAGCGGCATCATTAACAGGCCGAGGAACTTGTCCGCCTCTTGGAATAGCTTGCCAATCACGCAAAAGACAATGCCGAGGGAGAACGAGAACACCATAAGCAGCAGATAGCCAAGTATGACTTGTAAGGGATCCGCCGGAATGGCATCAAAGCCGAACCAGAGCAGCCCCAGCACCAAAATAATGCCCACCATCATGCCAACCATGACCTCGAGCATAAAACGGGCAACAAAGGTGGCAAAAGGGGTGACCTGGCGGTAGCAAAACAGCCCCATATTGGCGCTGACGGCAGATTTAAGCTGACTCACCACCTTGTTGAAAAACATGAAAGGTAGGTAACCGGCCGTAATAAAAACCTGCGCAGACACTCCACCGAAACCGCTCTGGCTACGCATCCCGAAAATCAGGCTAAATGCACCAATCATTAGCAGAGGGTCAAGCAAGGCCCAGGCATAGCCCAGCCGGTAACTGCCAAAACGGGTTTTCAGCTCGCGGATCAGCAGGCCAAAGGTTACATCGCGCAGTACCTGCAAGGGCGTCCGAGGTGTTTGGTTGAGGATGGGTTTATGCATTGAGTCGTTTTACCCTATAACAGACTCGCCACCAGGCGAGTCTGTCTTTTTTCGGGGGAGGGGTTAGTTACCCAGCACCACGTCCGCCGCTACGGCGATCTGATAGATGATTTGGGTGATGTCTTTGACCGACTGCATGGTTTTGCTGTCAACCTTCGGCAAGACCAGGATCTGATCTCCCGCCTGAACACTGCCCTGGCCTTTAAACTCCACCAGCCCATTGGCATGGACAACGGCGATGCGCTTGTCATTCGCACGTTCGGTAAATCCACCCGCCCAGGCGACATAGTCATCGAGATCGGCATTGGCGTTGTAGACCACGGCTTGTGGCATCAGCACTTCACCGCCAACCTGGATGAGATCTGTCTTGTTCGGGATAACGATCTGGTCGCCCTGCTCCAGCTGGATATTGGCAATGATGCCTTTATCAGCCACCACGACTTTGCCAAGAGGCTGGATCCTGCGGGCTTTTTCCACAAACTGCATGACCAGTTCGGCTTCTTTGGCGCGAATGACCGCTTCCCCATCCGAACTGGCCGGCGCGGTGAACACGCTGCGCTCCAATCGGTTGAGTGATTCATCCAGCATCTCTTTTTGCCTGGCCGCCACGCTCTTTCGCATCAGGTAGATGGATTGGTAATCGGCCAGTTTGGGATCGATGGGAATGTGATTGAGCAGATCGTGCAGTTTGGTCTCTTTGCGGACGGTGAAATAAGAGGGCCCCATGTAGCTGCCAGTGACCTGCACATCGTAGACCTGGGCATGCATATCATCGTTAAACAAGACTTTGTCCCCATCCTTGAGCTGGACACTGGCAAAATCTTTGTACGGAAGATAGATAGAGAAGGGGCCGTTGGGACGATCACCTATGACCCCGACGTGGCTCACCTTGGCAAGGGGAAGAGCATAGTCGATGAGCTCAGAGCCTTGTGTATTGCGCTTCTTCAATTCAAAGCGGAACGGGTTTCGCACCTTGCCCGCCACATTGATCATCGGTCCCTGCGGCTCTACCAGGATCACATCCTGATCTTTCAGCGAAAGCTTGGGCATCCGGCCTTGCTGCATGAACTCGTACAGATCGATCTGCTGAATGACTTGGTTTTGGCGCAAGATCTTGATCTGACGGTAACTACCACGATCTGAGTCGATCCCCCCCGCTCGTTTGAGGAAATAGAGCACACTGTCAGAGGATTGTCCGGCGTATTGACCCGGACGGATCACCGGACCAGTGACGAATACGCTGACGGGGGTTGTCGTCAGCAGATTGACGTAAATATTGACATTGTTGGTGAAGACGTCCCCTATCTTGCTGGTGACCAAGTTATTGATTTGGCTGGCGGGCACGTTTTTGACGTTGATCGGACCTACATCGGGAATAAAGATGTTGCCCTGATTATCGACGGTCACGACGTTGGAGAAGTTGACTGCACCCCAGATCCAGATATTGAGCTTATCCCCGGGTGCTATCAGGTAATTGTCATTCAAGCCGTCGCTGCGTTCGGTTTCATACCCTCCGGCAAATAGGTTGGCGCCGTAGGGCGGGGGCAATCCCGCCTCTGACTGCGGCAGCAATTTGCGCACATCAGACTCACCAGGCAGTAGCATTCCCTGCCGATTTTGTTGCGTAAAACTGCCGGTAGTGGAGTTGGTGTTAGCTTGACCGCTCAATGCCGACTGACCACCGAGTTGGGGTCGGTCGCCGCTACCCGAAAGGCTATAGCCAAATGACTGACCATTGGGTTGAGCCTGATCCTGTGTGGTGGCAGCAATGGATGCGCAGGAGGCACTGACGAGAAACAGGATGGTACTCAGGTGACGAATGTTCGTTATCTTCAAAACGTATACCTTCAGGTTATTGATCAGCAAGGAGGTTGCTGACGGATGCCTGTTCCAATTGAGGTATCAAATACCATTGTTCTGCGATCTTGCATGCAACACTTCTTTGAGAGTGGATTTGATCACTGTTGAACAACAGCTCAATGCACTCACTTCCCAAGGCTGACACATAACGCTGGCCCAAGGTGAAGGTGGTGCTGTTTGTGCTGAGGACTGCTCCTTGCGGCAGGGTATTGAGAGCCTGTTGCAGATTGGCAGGCATGGCCTGCAGTTCAGTGGAGGTAGCCGGGTTGACGAGGGGGCGGGATGCTTCGACTTTCTTTGGCTCATATGCGCAGCCACCAATCTGTATAGCTAGCGATATTGCCAGAAACCGGGTCGCGTAGTTCATGTGTCAATATTTTCCATAGAGTCAAAACTCGATATGTGATCAAGTTGTTGATCAAATGTGTCGTGATTGGTTGTTGAGTTATTCGGTATTATATGTAAATGCGGGAGCTGCTTAAGTGGAGACTTGTATATCGAGGAAAAAGAGCAAAGCTACCGCACGGAAGTAACATGGCCCCGGTCTAAAAAGTAACAATTTGTGGTTGTAAACAGAAATATAAAACAAGGCAACTAAATTGCAGATCTGTTCAATTCTCGTTCAGCTTTTCCGAAAGCACGCTATTCATGTAGGGAATTAGCCTGTATATAATGCTTCATTTTGCGGCGAACGTCATGCTTAATTTATTTCGCGCGCATAGTACTGATGGGTGTTGTTTGAGTCAACTCCCATTTGGGATAATACGTATGAGTTACTCAAGAATGTTGACTGAATCAGTGTAATCCATTGTTATAAATGGTAAATATACAAATGATAGAGTTGTTCATACAGTTCGGCTGAGTATTGGCAATGAGATGGTGATTAATTAAGAAATACCTTACATAAGATACCATCATCAATATTATTTTATTTTGTGATCTCTGTTTATTGTGCTTATCAATTTTCTATGATTTCGGTGAGGCGAGTATGTCATCGAGGTTACATAATGACCACAGGATATACATTGCTTTGAATGTAAAAAAATAGTGCCACCATTGCTAGACCATCTACTCATAATTGTATGTTTTTTTTAGTTTTTAACACTTTATTGACAATGTGCTTTTTTACCGACTATTCCTGAAGTGTGCCTGCCGAATGCATGGCTGGCACCTTAAAATCACAAGGATGTGGGAGTAGAAATGCGCGCTGACATTCTCTTGGTTTCTGGGCTGCTGGCCTCATTGACAGTTGGCACAGATGCAGTGGCAAACGATGACATTGTGGTCTTGCAAGTGGGTACACCAGCTGAAAGCCAGAAGTCCGATGTATTTTTTGTGGATGTAAAATACCACCACATGTTCTGGCAATGGGGAGACTCAGGTTGCCAAGCGGGGTTGGGGGGCCGTGCTGGCATCTTGGATGTCGGACACGAGTCTGGCGCCAGGTTGGGAGCCGGGGCACGTGTAGAGTGTCAGTGGAACCAGTGGGTTGTATGGATGCCTTTTGAAGTGTTGTGGCTCAGCAAGCATGAATTTGGGCAGAAGGGGGATTGCTTCAAGGATTATGGCGGCCCTGTTCAGCTATCAACGGGATTGGGGTTGGGCTATGCCTTCACCAGGAGCTGGTTGATTGGCTACCAGTATGAGCACATGTCCAATGGGCACATGTATGAACCCAACCCGGCACTCGACAGCCACACACTTCATATTGAGTACCGATTCTAGATTTTCACCTGTGAGGATTGGCTGCTGAAGTTAAGGAGCCAATCAAGTTGATGCTGCCTGAAACCAACATATAAATGTCCGCATGGGCGTCTTTCAGGGTTAACGACCCAGATATTCCCTGTCGAAGAAGGTGTTGACCCAGTGGGGGCGGTAGACGGCGAGCAGAGTCATGGCCATGCCGTTGAGCAGTGCCTCGGGGAAGAGCAGCAGCGGCCAGATGGAGAGATAGTCTGCGCTGATCACCTGCCAGCTGTAGCGCTCGTCCAGTCCCATCAGCAGGGCGCTGGCAATCATCTTGAACGAGATGCTCAGCGCCCCGCCGAGGAAGGCTGCCACGAACAGATAGACGAACAGGTGGCGGGGCATCCAGGCCCAGCTAGCCAAGAACAGCAACCAGCTGGTGGCCACCGGCAAGCCGATGCCGATCAGCGCCTGCGCGCCGAAGTCGGCGAGATCGGTGACACCGAAGTAACCGAGGATCAGCAGGGTGAGGCAGGGGGCGAGCAGGGCGAGGCGCCAGCCCAGCAGCAGGGTCAGGCTGGTGAGGCCGAGAAAATGGATCTCCAGCCCCTCGTGCAGACCGGCCCGCAGATACCAGAGCGGCACCAGCGCGATGGCGCTCCCCAGGCAGAGATGCTGATAGAGGGGATTGTCATGCAGGGTGCGCAGCAGGGAGCCACGCAGGCTGGCTGCCAGCAGCACCAGCCATAGCAGGAGGGCGGCAACTTGTCCTTCAGTCATGGCATGTCCTTTTGCACGTTACTGATTGCGGATGAACGAGGGGCCATCGCCGGGATGGCAAAGAAAAAGGGCTGACCCTGTCGGGTCAGCCCTTTTTCTTCAGTATTTGACGTTGGGGTGGTACTTGCCGAGGATCGCCTGGACCCTGTCCATGGTCTCCTTGCTGGGGGGCTTGATCCCGGTGAGATCATAGGTGTCACCCAGTACGTCCCACTTGTGTTTGCCGAGCTCGTGGTAGGGCAGCAGTTCCACCTTCTCGACGCAGTCACCCAGCTCGGCGATGAACTGGCCGAGTCCCTCGGCGCTCTCGTCATCGTCTGACCAGGTGGGCACCACTACGTAACGGATCCACATGGTCTGGCCCCTGGCCGCCAGGTAACGGGCAAATTCCAGGGTGTATTTGTTGCTGACGTGGGTGAGCGGTATGTGCTTCTCATCATTGATCTGCTTGATGTCGAGCAGCACCAGGTCGGTGTTGTCGAGCACCCGATCGAGCAGCTCGTCGTAGTGGCGCACGAAGCCGTTGGTATCGAGACAGGTGTGGATCCCCTGCGCCTTGCAGGCGGCAAACAACTCGGCGATAAAGTCTTGCTGCAGCATGGCTTCCCCGCCGGAGGCGGTGACGCCGCCGCCGGAGGCATTCATGAAGTGGCGGTAGCTGGTGAGATCCTGCATCAGCTCGGGCACGGTGACCTCGCGGCCACCCTGGGTGTCCCAGGTATCCCGGTTATGGCAATACTTGCAGCGCATCAGGCAGCCCTGCATGAACACGATGAAGCGGATGCCGGGGCCATCGACGGTGCCGCAGGTCTCGATGGAATGGATCCGGCCAATGACTTCGGTATTGCTGGCGTCGCTAACGGTGGCGGCAGGGATCCGGTGATTAGCCACTTTCCTGTCGGCAGAGCCGCTGGCTTCGACGGCAGGGATCCGGTTAATGATTGACATAGACGACTCCAATTGTTCTGGCAGGGTGCGAGCGGTCGTTATTTTATTACAAAAAGCCCTATAAATCCTACCTGTTTAGCCCGACCGGGCTTTGCCCAGCAGCACCTCCAGTGCCTTGACCGCGAGTGGACGGCTGGTCAGGAAGCCCTGATAGTGCTGGCATCCCAGCTGTTTGAGGACGTCCAGCTGCTCCTCATCCTCCACCCCTTCGGCGGTCACGGTGAAGCGAAATACCCGGGCGAGATCCAGGATCGCCTTGACGATGGCCCTGTCCTGCTCGCTGTGAACCAGCGTCTGGATGAAACTCCTATCCAGTTTGACCTCATCGGCGGGCAGATCGCGCAAATAAGCGAGGGAGGAATAACCGGTGCCGAAATCGTCGATGGAGATCAGGATGCCGAGCGCCTTGAGCTGGCGGATCTTGGCGATGCTGTCCAGCCGGTTTTCCAGCACCACGGACTCGGTCACCTCCAGCAGCAGGCGGGAGGGAGGCACGCCGGTGTCGCGCAGTATGTACTCCACCTGCTGCACGAAGCCGGCGGTGTGGAACTGGCGGGCGCTGACGTTGACCGACAGATGGGGAATGGTGAGACCGTTGTTGAGCCAGAAACTGTACTGGGCACAGGCGGTCTTCATCACCCAATAGCCGATCTCCTGGATGAGGGTGGTCTCCTCGGCGATGGGGATGAACTCACCGGGGGGCACCATGGTGCCGTCGGCTTTCTGCCAGCGCAGCAGGGCCTCCACCCCGGACAGACTGCCGTTGTCGACCCTGTACTGGGGTTGATAATGCAGCACCAGCTCGTTGTTGCGCAGGGCATCGCGCAGCTGGTTGCTCAGGGAGAGCTTGTTCTTTTCCTTCTCTGCCATGGCCTCGCTGAAGAACACATAGTTGCCCTGGCCGGCGCGCTTGGCCATGTGCACGGCGGTGTCGGCCTGTTGCATCAGGATCAGGTGATCCCTGTCATCGCCGCAGAAGAGGCTGATCCCCACCGAGGCGCTGCAGTGCAGCTTGTGATCACCGATATCAAACGGATTGCGGAAGATGCCCATCAGCTCGCGGGCGAAATGCTCCGCCAGTATCTTGGCGGTGACATAACCCTGGCCGAGCGCCGTGAACAGCAGGGCGAACTCGTCCCCCGAGGTCCGGGCCAACACCAGGTTCTCCTGTGGCAGGGACTTGAGCCGCGCCACCACGGCCTGCAGCAGCAGATCGCCGCAGGCGTGGCCGAGGGAGTCGTTGATCGACTTGAAGTTGTCGAGATCGAGCAGCAGCAAGGCACCCCATTGTCCACTGGGGCTCTGCAAGGTGCGCTGCATGATGTCGTTCAGGCTGCGCCTGTTGTAGAGATCGCTCAGATCGTCGTAATAGGCGAGCCGCTCTATGTGGCGTGCGGCCTCCTTCTCACTGGTGATGTCGTGGAAGCTGCAGACGAAATGGCTGATCTCGCCGGCCTCATCCTTGACGCCGCTCACCATGAGCCGCACCGGGAAGAGCTGGCCAGCCTTGTGCAGGCACTGCTCCTCACCGAGCCAGTATTCCTGCTCGTTGACGGCGGCGGTGACGTCATCTTTGAGGCTGTCACCGTAGTAGGTCGGGCGCAGGGCACCGATGTGAAGGCCGATCACCTCATCCCTCTCAAAGCCGGTGATGCGGCTGAATGAGTCGTTGACCTTGAGAATGATGCCGCTGTGATCCATCACCAGCAGGCCGTCGTGGGTATTGAAGGCGACTTCGGCCAGGCGCAGGGCATCGTCATTGGCGAGGCGTTGCAGCTCGATGGCGGCCCGCTCACGCTGGCTGTCGAGGGCGTCGAGCAGAGGCATGGGATCGGCGAGTGACCCATCGAGCAGCAAGGTGAGCTGGCCCAGAGGGGCGCCACTTGGGCCATGGAGGGGAATACCGACATAGGCCCTGGCATCGAGGGCCAGCAACTTGCTGGCCTGGGGGTAGCGCAGGGGCAGGTCATCTACGTAGAGGCTCTGGCCGTGCTGGAAGATCTCCCGGCCTGGGCCCATGTCCATCCGGATGGGTCTGACGGTGGAGAAGGTCTCCCCCGACAGGACGCAGCGCGGGATGATCCAGAGATCCTGACCGCGGGGCTGAAATTCACCGATCCAACCGATGCGGGCCCCGCAACTGGCCATGGCCCAGCCGAGCAGGGCACGGCAATAGTCGTTGCCGGTCTTGCAGCTCAGCTCGTCGGCGGGCAGGGAGATGACCACTGTCTCGGCCGCCAGTGGCTCCGGTTGCCAGTGGCCCAGCAGCCGGGCGCAGTGGCGCACCAGTTGCAGCGTCTCCTCACTCGGTAGGACCGTCTCGGTATATTCGAGGCTGAGTACGCCGATGAGCTTTTCCTGCTCCAGCAAGGCGCCATCCAGGCGGGAGCAGACATTGGCATCAGCCAGATAGTAATGCTGGCTCAGCATGGGCTGATGGGCCGCCTCGGAGAAGCTCAGGGCGCCGCGGGTGCGCAGGGCGCGGATATAGCGACTATCGCCTCGAATAGCGCTCGGCGTCTCAACCCCCAGGGTGAAGACCGGGGTCAGCTGTTCGCTACCAAGGGGGCCATTGGCCTGGTAGTGCCAGAGGATGAGGCGATCGGCGCCGAGGCATTCCTTGAGGCTCTCCAGCATGGCGGCGTACTGTTGCTGGCTGGCCATCTGGCTCAGGCGCGGCAGTTGCAGCGACAGGTTGGCCGCGCTCTCCTGGCGCTGGGTCTGCAGGCAGATGAGCCAGAAAGCATCCTGTTCGTGGGAAAGGGAGATGTGCCACTGCAGATCGGCAAAGCGCAGCAGCAGCTTGCCGCCTTGGCCGCTGGCGAGCCGCTGCTCTATGGGCTGGCGCAAGGCATCCGGCAACTGGGCCGGCCAGGCGTCTCTTGGCTCATCGAGCCAGTGGAGCGGTGTCTGCATCACATCGGTCAGGGCGACCAGCCGTTGGCTGCGGGTATCCAGGCGAAAGAACAGCGGCGCCTGGCTGGCGGTCGGGAGATGACTGAGCGCGGTAGACGACATGAACGGGCACTATCCTGTTGGGCAATTATCTGCGGCCAAGAATACTGCAAAACCGGTCCAAACGAAATTTCACGCCATAGGAAGTGCGGGCGCTGTCGAGCTTGTGTCCAAAAGTCTGCCAGGGCGCTTCCTTGTCACGTCTCTCGAGGCATGAGTCTTCGGTTTGAGCGGGCTGAACCGGCGTCCAGACGGAAATCTTGTCTCTCCGCTTCTGACAAGAGCCTGAGAGGCCTCGATGGAAGCTTCTCTGGTAGTATTGCTCCTCCCATCTGGGCTCAAATCCCATCGGCACTGAGAGTGAAATCACATTTTGACACCATGACCTCGGGTCGCTGTTGCCGGCTACGGGGGCGAGGGAGTACTGTTTCTGAATCTGGTTTAAACCAATTTATAAGGGCGTGATGTCAAACACTATATATACCGTCGAAGTCGCTAAAGTAGCGCTGGATAAATGGATAGCCGATCACCGGCTGGCTGCCGGTAGCAAGCTGCCATCCGAGCGAGCATTATGTGAAGCGCTCAATGTAAAGCGGATGACGCTCAGGCAGGCATTATTGAGCCTGGAATCAGATTCAGTCATTTTTAGAAAGGATCGCCGTGGCTGGTTTATGACGCCCGCCCGCTTTATTTATAATCCAAAATCTTCGTCCAGCTTTCGCATTGCCGCCGAGGAGCAGGGACGTGTTCCCAGTTGGGGATATTTAAGCAAGGAAATCCTTGCTGAATATGAGGCGCGTTTCGCCACTATTTTTTTCGGCGAAGAGAGGAAATCCATTTATAAGATTACTGGTTGGGGCGCCCTGGACGATCACCTGGTATTTTATCATGAGACTTATATTCATCCCGAATATGCCCCCGACTTTATCGATCATATCGGCAACGACTCCTTGCAGACGCTGTGGCAAACCCGTTTCACCCAGACGGTGAGGACTCAACATCTGACCTTCAGTCCCGTCCGGATCGGTGCGGATATTTGCCGGCATCTGGGTTGTGCTCCCGGTTCGCCCGCCATTCTCGTCGAAAAGCACAGGGCCAATGAGGACGGTGTGGTGGTCCATATCGATATCGAATATTGGCGTTTTGAGTCTGTGGATTTTGTTATTCATCTGTGAGGTTGTAAATATGAACGCAAGTCAGGCCAGAAAAATCCTTGAGCGGCAGGCATCGCTGCCGCTCTATCTGCACGCATATTCTTTCCATATGAACATGCGCCTGGAGCAGATCTTGCCAGCTGATCTACTGGACATTGCTCATCAGCAGGGGCTGCGCGGGGTCAAGATCCATATCCTGGATGGAGAGAGCCGTTCCCTGAAGTACCTGAGCGACCAGGAACTGGCGGCTTTTCGCCGCAAGGCCGAGCAGCTGAGACTGGATATCAACCTGGAGATCAGCTCCTCCGCACCGGCGGAGATCGACGAGGCCGTCACCGTCGCCGAGAAGATAGGCGCCACCTCACTGCGTTTCTATCCTCGCTATGAGGGGCATCTGTCGACTGTATTGGCGCGTATCAGGGATGATTTGGCACATATTCGGCAACAGCACGGCCATCGGGAGTTGTCCTTCACCATAGAGCAGCATGAGGATCTGAAGTCAGGCGAGCTGGTGAAGCTAGTACAGGAAAGTGGCATCGACTCCCTCTCCCTGTTATTTGATTTTGGCAACATGATCAACGCCAACGAGCAGCCTCTCGCGGCGTTGCAGATCATGGCACCCCACATCGCCCACGTGCATATCAAGGATGCCAAGATCATTCCGGAGGGGACCGGCCTCGGTCATATTGCCTGTGCGTCCGGGACCGGGGATATGCCATTTGAAGAGCTGTTGAAACAGCTGATCTGTCTGGGGGACGATACGCCGCAGGTGCTCGCCTACGGATTGGAAGAAGAAGTGGATTATTATGCACCGGCATTTCGTTTCAGCGACGAGGGCAATGATCCCTGGATCCCGTGGCGTGAAATGAGCGAGACCCCCTTGCCGGCCCCCGAACTGTTATCAGCCCGTCTGATCCAGGAAAAACAGGATGCCATTCGCCAGATAGAACATGTCAGGGCCGTCCTGAAAAAATTGGTCACTCAAGCCGAAACCATTCTGAATTAATAAAAAGCACGTTCCCTACCCATAATATAAAACAAGAGACACTATTATGCTCACCAAGAAGAGATGGGCTCTTTTCAGCCTGCTCACGCTGTGCGGCGGTACTATCTATAAATTGCCATCCCTGAAAGATGCATTTTATATCCCCATGCAGGAATACTTTAATTTAACCAATGGGCAGATAGGCAATGCCATGTCGGTCAACTCCATAGTGGCGACCATGGGTTTTTTCTTCTCTATTTATTTTGCCGATAAATTGCCGAAAAAATATACAATGGCTGTTTCTCTGATAGCCACCGGTCTCCTGGGATTATATCTCTCGAGCATGCCGGGATATTGGAGCATCCTGCTGATCTGGGCCCTGTTTGGCGTGACCTGCGACATGTTGAATTGGCCGGTCCTTCTCAAGTCGGTCAGCCTGTTGGGGGACAACACCCAGCAGGGGCGGCTGTTCGGTTTCTTTGAGACCGGGCGTGGGGTGGTGGACACCGTGGTCGCCTTCTGTGCACTGGGGGTCTTCGCCTATTTCGGCAGTGGTCTGAGCGGTTTCAGGGCCGGTATCCTTTTCTACTCCTGCATAGTGATAGTGGTGGGGATTGGCATCCTGTTCCTGATGAACGACGAGGAGAAGACCGGGGGCGGGCAGAAGGCGGCGCGTACCGGCGACCTCTCGTCGGTGCTCAAGGACAAGCTGGTGTGGCTCATCGCCCTCAACATCTTCTGCGTCTACTCCGTCTATTGCGGTCTGACCTTCTTCATCCCCTTCCTGAGCAAGATCTACGCCCTGCCGGTGGCCCTGGTCGGCGCCTATGGCATCATCAACCAGTACTGCCTGAAGATGGTGGGGGGCCCCATCGGCGGCATCATCGCAGACAAAGTGTTGAAGTCCCCCAGCCGTTATCTCTGCTACAGCTTCATGGTCAGCACCGTCATGCTCGGCCTGCTGATCGTCTTGCCCCACGAGCAGATGTCCGTCTACCTCGGCATGGCCTGCACCCTGGGCTTTGGGACCGTGGTGTTCACCCAGCGCGCTGTCTTCTTCGCCCCCATCGGCGAGGCCAGGATCAAGGAAGATCACATCGGTTCCGCCATGGCGATGGGCAGCTTCATCGGCTATGCCCCGGCCATGTTCTGCTTCAGCCTCTATGGCCACTTGCTGGATCAATACAGCGGTCTATTGGGGTATCAGATAGTGTTCGGCATCATGGCCTGCTTCGCCTTCGCCGGGACCGTCATCTCCACTATGTTGGTGCGTGAAATCAAGCGTAAGAACACTGTCACCGCGACCGAACAGATCACCGCGAGCTGAGGTTAGGAGCACGGGGCGAGCGGTCGGCTCCAAGCCACCTGAAATGAGAGAGGGGAGCCACTGGCTCCCCTCTTTTTTATGTGTTCGAGCGCCCGGCGAGAGGCACTATTCGTGGCACTACTGGCCGAGTTGCTTGCGAATGTGATGCTGCAGGACCGCCAGCATGCTGGCGCCGGACAGGCCGATCATCAGGGCGCCGTTGACCGCCTCCAGCGGGCCAAGCAGCTTCCACTGTGCACTCATGACGATGTCGCCATAGCCCAGGGTGGCAAAGTTGACCCCGGAGTGATAGATGGCCTCCTGCAGGGTGGCAAACTCCCCCAGCCACAGGAACAGGGCGCCCCAGAGCGTGATCTGCAGCAGGTTGCCCGTCAGCACTATGATGATGATGCCAAACAGGGCCAACACCCCGGCCAGTACCCCTTCCCGTTCATGGAAGTGATTGATGTAGAAGCGAATACCCCCGACGGATACCAGGGATTGCAGCAGCATATTGGCCAGGATCACGGGGAGGCCGACCAGCAAAATAGATAACATATCACTCTCCTATCTGTGTTTCTGCCGCCGGTCGGCCAACGGGCCACCAGCGCTCTAGGGTCACGATGCACAACCAGCCATAACCGGCCACCAGCAGATACAGGCCACACCGCATCGCGGCCGCCAGCCAGACGTCTTTGCCGGTCGCACTGTCTTCGATGGCCGGACCAAACAGGATCAGCGCCGTGATCCAGGCATTGCTCCAGAACGAGGGCGGGAAGCGGCCCGGTACCAGCCGCACCAATCGCCTGGCCAGCCAGAGGGTCATCAGGCCCAGCATCAGCACCAGCATCAGCAGGGAGGGCCAGATGCTGAGCCCCATCCAGAGTACAAAGGCCAGCAGGGCACCCATCAGGGTCGACAGCACCAGCTCCTTGCCCGCGTGTTTGGCATTGATTGAGGTGCTCTGCTGCGCGAGCGCCACCGTCTTCATCACGGCGGGAATGTAGAAGGCCGGGTTGCCGAGTGCCAGCAGCCAGACCGGCAGCACTATCACCACGGCTCGCATCGCCAGCCGGGTCGGCTGCTCGGGGCGAGAGGGGGCCTTGCCCGCCACGGCGGCCGTGGGCTGAGGAGGGAACAGCCCATGGCTCAGCAGATTGACCAGGGTACCGATCAGGATCCCTACTCCCATCATCTGAGCGATGGAGATGGCCAGCGTCTGCTCGATGAGGCCCGCCACCGGGATCACGGTGATGGCCATGATGAGCAGCATGGCGGATGCCCCCTTGCCGGCCATCGACTGTTGCATCAGCAGATAGAGCAGCAGGGCGATGAGCAGCACGGCCGCCAGGGCATAGTGGGTCAGCAGGGGGACCAGCAAGACGCCACCGACCATGATGGCCAGCAGCATGAGCCCCCCGACCAGCCCCTTGCGCAGGGCGAGCGGTTCCCCCGGGCGGCACAGCACCACCCAGGCCATGATGCAGCCAAGGTGTGGCATGGGCAGGGCCAGCCCATAGCAGATCAGAGTGGCGAGCGCGATGCCAACACCAATTCTGAGTACCGCACGATCTCCGTTATGCATAGGGCTCATCAGTACAGGAAGGAGCAGAGGCTCATCAGGCGAATGTAGAGGGCGCCCAACAGGTTCATCAGCCCGCCCTTATCCGCATAGACCAGCACGTCGGCCTGACCGCCGACCCGCAGCGCGGCAACCGGCGGCAGATCGTCTTCGGTGAAGGCGACCTTGACCGGGAAGCGTTGGGCCTGGCGCAGCCAGTCACGGTTGTTGTCAACCGTCGGCAGCGACCCCGCCGGCTGACTCTGACCATCACCCACCCCGTAGCCGATGCTGCGCACCTTGCCTTTGAAGATGCGGCCGGGCAGGCTGTCGAGCAGGATGGCGACCTCATCGTCAGGCTGAATGTTGGCCAGGTTGTTCTCGGTCAGATCGGCGGAGATCCAGACGTCGTGGATGGCGATCAGGGTCATGGCCGGTGCACCGGCGCCGATGAACTGGCCGACGTCGGTACTCAGGTCAGTGATGAGGCCGCTACCGGGCGCCACCACCAGGGTATTCTTCCGATCCAGCTCCGCCTTGTGCACCGCCGAGCGGGCGCTGAGCAGCTGGGAGTTGTTCTCACCGTTCACCCCTGCGGCCTCGATGGCGCGACGCACATCGGCCTCGGCCGCGGCCACCTGGCTCTTGGCCGTCTCGCGGGTGGCCTGGGCGACCTCGAGGCGACGGACCGAAATGGCACCCGGATCTTCCCGATAGAGGCGCTCCTGGCGGTCGGCATCCTTGGCCGCATTGTCATAGGCGGCGCGCATGGCCTGCAGGCTTGCCTCTGCGGCCTTGATGCCTTCACCGCTCGCCTTGACGCTGCTGAGCACCGTCTGGTAGTCGGAGCGCGCCTTGGCGAGGGCGATGTCGTAGGGCTCGGGATCGATCTCGAACAGGGAGGCCCCTGCCGACACGTCCTGATTGTCGCGCACATAGACCTGCTTGATCTGGCCGGATACCTCGGCGGCGACGGGGACCACAAAGGCTTGCACCCGGGCCTGGGAGCTGTAGGGGGTGAGCCGGTCGGCCAGCAGATACCAGCCGAGCAGCAGGGCGATCAAGCCCAGCAGCCCGAGAGTGGCGCGGCTGCTGGCCTGACCGGGAGAAACATTGCTGTCAGTCATTCGATGTTACCTTCTGGTGCTGGGTTTGAGGCTGAGGCCGGGTTGCGTCGAGCAGGGGAGCCCAGTCGGCGCGGGCGCGCAGCTGGGCTTCCACCTCCGGGGTCACCAGGGGGCGCGATCGTCCCTGCTCCCAGCCACCACCCAGCGCCTTGTAGAGCGTGATGAGATCGCGCATCTGGGCACCACGGCTGTTGACCAGGCGCTCCTGCTGGTTGAACAGGGCGCGTTGGGAGTCGAGTACCCGCTGGAAGTCGGCCATTCCCTCGCGGTACTGGGTGTTGGCGATGTCCAGTGAACGGCGGGCCGCCTCACCGGTCTGGGTCAGCAAGGCGAGCTCATCCTGGCCGTTGGCGTAGCCTACGGCCGCATCATCCACCTCGCGGGCGGCCTTGAACACGGTATCGCGGTAGCGTTCATGCAACTGCTGGAAGCGGGCATCCTGCACCAGGATCTGGTTGCCGAGCCGCCCCTGATCGAGCAGGTTCCAGCTTAGCGAGGGACCGACGGCCCAGGAGAAGGTGCCACTGTCGCCACCGGTAGCGCTAACTCCCAGGGTGCCGAGCAGGGTGATGGAGGGATAGAGATCGCTCTCGGCCACCCCGATCAGGGCCGACTGGGCAGCCAGTTGCCGCTCCGCGACCCGCACGTCGGGACGGCGGCGCAGCAAGTCGGCCGGCATCTCGGCGACCAGGGCGAGCTTGCCCTGGGGGATCTGACCGGTGTTGGCGGCCATCTCGGGCAGCGGGCCCGGTGTCCTCGCGAGCAGGGTACTCAGGGCATTCTGGCTCTGGCGCAAGTTGGTTTCGAGCTGGGGTATGCCAGAGAGAGTGCCCAGATACTGGGTCTTGGCCTGTTGCACATCCAGCTCGGCGCTGTTGCCGCTCTTGAACAGCCGCTCGGTAATCTCCAGACTGCGCTGCTGGATACGGGCGTTCTCATGGGCGATTTGGAGTCTGGCCTCGACGGTTCTGATGCTCACATAGAGCTGGGCCACCTGGGCAATCATCAGCACCTGGACATCGTCATACTGGGCCAGAGTGGCGAAGTAATTGGCGTCAGCCGATTCTATGCCGCGCTGGAACTTGCCCCAGAAGTCGAGCTCCCAGCCGAGATTGAAGCCCGCGCCATAACTGCTGCCGGCACTGCTGTGGCCGTTGCGGGTCTGACCCGCCTGCAGTAACTCGGCGGTGCCTATGGTGGCCTGGGGACCGAGCAGGCTCTCGGCAATGCCGAGCTGGGCCTGGGCCTCGAGGATGCGCAGACCCGCTATCCGCACGTCCGGATTCTTCTTCAGGGCCTCTTCCACCAGGGCGCTCAGCACGGGATCCCCGAGTTGGTGCCACCACAGACGATAGTCGGCGGCTGCGGTCGTTTTCTGACTCTCGCTGGCGCTGTGCCAGTCAGTAATCTCCTTGACTTGGGGTGTCTGGTAGTCGGGGCCGAGCACGGTACAGGCGCTGAGCAACAGGCATGCGCCCCCTGTGAACAGGGGGCGCATAGAGGGAAGAGCGATGACCATGGGGTTATTTTTCCGCAGTGGCCAGGCCTTCGTTGACCCAGGCCATGAAGATGCGATAGCCGATGGAGAGCATGGTGGCACCGATAAACATACCGAGGATGCCGCTGGTTGCCATGCCGCCAAGGGCGCCAAGCAGCACCACCGGCATGGGGGCATCGACCCCGCGCCCCAGCAGCAGCGGCTTGAGCACGTTGTCTGCCATGCCGGCAATGACCAGCAGCACCGAGTAGATGATGTTGACCAGGGTGCCGTGATCCCCTGCCATCCACATGTAGGCGATGATGGGACCGGTGACCAGAATGACGGGGACCTGGGCGATGCCGAGGATGAGGGCCAGGATGAAGAAGATGCCCACGGCCGGGATCCCCGCCAGCGACATGACGATGCCGGCCAGCAAGGCCTGGATGAAGGCCACGCCGATCACCCCTTGCGCCACCGCCCGTATGGTGCTGGTGCACAGCTTGGTCAGGGCGTTGCCCTTGCGCTCATCGGTGATGCGAATGGCGATGCGGTTGGCACTCACTGCGCCCGGGGCACCCCAGGCCATCATGATCCCCGCCACGATGAAGGAGGCGACGAAGCCCAGCAAGCCACCGCCCATGCTGGCCAGCATGCCGACGACCTGCTTGGCAAGATCCCCCAACTGCGGCTTGTAGCTGATGATGAGGCTTGGCAAGTCCACCGAGGCTTTCAGCCAGATGGCGTGCAGCTTGGCACCCACCAGCGGAATGTTGGCGATGTCGGCGGACGGGGCCGGGATCACCAGAGTGTTGTTGTCCACCTTGTCGACCAGGGTGCTGACGCTGTCACCCAGCGAGCTGACCATGGCAACCGTGGGAGCCACGATCAAGAGTATTCCCAGCAATACCAGCAGGGTCGATGCCTTGCCCTGTTTCCCGCCAAGGCGCGCGGCGAAGCGCTGGTGGAGGGGATAGAGGGTAACCGCCAGGATCAGGGCCCACAGCATCATGTTCATGAAGGGGGAGAACACGGTGAAGCAGAAAGATCCCAAGGCCAGGATAAGACCGAACTTGATGAACATATCCAGGAATCTGGCAACCAGTCTTTTTTCGACTACGGCAAGATCATTAATTTCCATTCTGGTATCACTCCAACAGGTGATGAGCGCACAACAATTCTGGCCCGACAAAAGCCGAGCCAGCAAGTAAAGGTTGCGCAGTAATAAATGAACTTGAGTTCAAACATTGAGGGTGCGCCTTGGTATTGCACCATGCCTTCTTTTCATTGATGGCACAGACGTCAAGTTTTTAAAAAATGACTTAACCGTTTGATATTAGGTTGATTGGTGCAACAGTTCCAGTGGGGCTAGAGAATAAAGAGTCCTCGCATACCACACAAGTGAACTGTTGTTCCCAGTTTAGCTTGGGTTCAGAAAACGGGGGATAAAGGTATATATAAAATAGTTATCCATTAATAAGCCTCGAATGGGTTACGCCAATATCACTCTTATGGGTAGATATATGTGCTGAAATATACCTCTTGCACGACATTATCCCTGTCATGGATGTGTATTCATGGGAAACCCTATATTCTATTGGCTCCTGAGCTGCGTCAGCGGCGACTCCACCCGGGATGAAACTTATGCGCCTTTTCGAGCCCAAACCCCTGCCTCGTGCCTCCTATGCCTGCCGTCCTTGGTCAGCCCTGTTGCTGACTGCTGTGCTGCTCGCCGGTTGCGGCCCAGAGCCCGCGACTGAGGCCAGTCCGCCGTCTGCGGCGCAGCAAGAGAGCGGCGCCCCGAGCGAGATCAGTCAGGCCAGTGCTCGCCAATACCGGGATGCACCGGCGCTGGCGCTGGTCTTCTCGGCCCCGCTCTCACCGCGCAGCAGCTGGCAGCGCTGGCTCGCCGTGAGCGAGGGGGGCAAGCAGGTGCAGGGAGACTGGGTCCTGGCCGAGGATGGCCGCACTCTTTACTTCCCGCAGGTTGCCCCCGACAAAAGCTACGAGGTGACCCTCAAGGCGGGGCTGGGGCCCGCCCCCCAGAGTTGGACCATCAAGACCCGGCCGTTGGTGGCGGGGGCCTCTTTCACCGCCAGCGGCATGGTGTTGCCGCTGCGTCAGGAGCTGCGCCTGCCCATCAGCGCGGTCAACGTGGACGAGGTCAATATCGACTTCTTCCGCATCGAGGCCGACTATCTGCCGCGCTTTCTGGCGGAATACAAGCCGGGGGCGGGCATGGGCAACTGGGATCTGGAGCAGGTCAGTGCGCGGGCCAAACGGGTGTTCAGCGGCCGCTACGCCCTGGCGCTCGATCCGAACCGCCGCGAGACCCGTCTCATCAACGTGAAGGAGCCGCAACTGGCGGAGGCCGGGGTCTATTTCGCGGTGATGTCCCCCCTTGGCAACTACAACTGGCGCAAGGAGACCACCTACTTCGCGGTGAGCGACATGGGGCTCAGTGCCCGTCGCTACCCGGATCAGCTGGAGGTGTTCGTCAGCTCCCTGGCCAGCGCCGCCCCCCTCAAGGATGTGCAGCTCTCCCTGCTCGATGAGAAGGGTAACCGGCTGCAGGTGCACACCACGGACGTCCAGGGTCATCGCCGCTTCGAGCAGATCCAGGGGGCCCGCCTGTTGCTGGCCGAGCAGGGCAAGCACCTGGCCGTGCTGCGCCTCGACGGCGCTGCGCTGGATCTCTCCTCCTTCGATCTGGGCACCCAGCCCTGGCAGGCCCAGCAGCTCTATCTGTTCAGCGGCCGGGATCTCTATCGTCCCGGCGAGCGGCTCGACAGCGAGATCCTGCTCAAGGGGCAGGATGGCCAGTTGCTGCCGGGCATGGCGGTGGAGCTGGAGATCAAGCAACCGGACGGTCAGCTGCTCGAGCAGCGGCGACTGCTGCCAGATAGCCTCGGCGCCGCGCACTATGGCGTGCGCCTGCCGGACGATGCCCCGCTTGGGCGTTGGAACATTATTCTCAAGACCGCCGCCGGCAGCCGCTTCGAGTGGCCCTTCCTGGTGGAGGAGTTTCTGCCGGAGCGGTTGAAACTCCAGCTGGGCAAGGGGCCGGATGGGGAGCTGCTGAGCGACGTCGATGCGCTGACGCTGCCGCTACAGGGGGACTATCTCTATGGCGCCCCTGCCAGCGGCACCAAGGCCAAGGCAGAAGTGAAGATTAGTCGCGCCCTCATGCCCTTCACCCAGTGGCAGGAGTTCACCCTGGGGGATGTGCGGCTCATCGAACAGGTCAAGGAGCTGGAGCCCGTCAGCCTGACCCTGGATGAGCAAGGGCAGGGGCGTGTTGCCCTCGCGGATCAGCTGGAGGACCTCAAGGCTCTGGGGCCACTCGAAGTGAATTATCGGGTGTCGCTGTCCGAACCCGGTGGCCGGGCGGTCAATCGCAGTCGCACCCAGTTCGGTTGGCCTGCGGGGAGCCAGTGGCCGGCCCTCAAGGCTGACTTCGTGGCCGACAGAGTGGAGGGAGGCCGGCCGCTGCCGTTCCAGATCCTCAACCTGGATGAGCAGGGGCAACCGGTGGCGGGAGAGGTGAAGGTGCGCCTCATCAACGAATACCGGGACTACTACTGGCACTACGCGGGGGGGGAGGGCTGGAAGTATGAATACAATCCCCAGCCCTATCTGGAGCAGGAGCAGACTCTGCAGCTCGATGGCAAGGGGCCGACGGCCTTGAGCCTGCCGCTCTCGGCGGGCTGGTATCGTCTCGAGGTGGAGAACAGTCAGGGCCACCAATCCAGCCTGAGAGTTGAGATTGGCAGCTATGCCTGGGGCGGCGGTGGCGAGCAGGCGCGCCCGGACAAGATCGCCATCAGCCTCGACAAGCGTGCCTATCAGGCTGGTGACAAGGCCAGGGTGACCCTGGTGGCCCCTCGTCCCGGCAAGGGACTGCTGCTGGTGGAAGATGGCGGCGGCCTGCGCTGGTGGCAGCGCATCGAGCTGAAGGAGGGGCGCGGCGAGTTCGAGATCCCGGTCAGTCCCGACTGGCTGCGCCACGACTTGCATATCTCGGCCCAGATAGCGGCTCCCGATAGCGAGTCGGTGGCCATGGGCAGCCAGGGCGCCGGCAGCAAGCAGGTGCAGGGCCTGCGCTCGGTCGGGCTGGTGCCGCTGGTGCTCGATCGGGAGGCGCGTCGGCTGCCGCTCAGTCTGAGTGCCCCGGACAAGGCGATGCCGCTCACCCGGCTCGAGGTGGCGGTCAGCGCGACCCCGAACAGCCGGGGCCGGGTGGTGCTGGCGGCGGTGGACAGAGGAGTGCTCAATATCAGCGATTACCAGCCCTTGGATCCCTTCGAGATCTTCTTCGGTCGCAAGCGCTTCGCCCAGGACCTGTTCGATAACTATGGCCAGGTGATCCCGCCCCAGGATGGCAAGCTGGCCCGCCTCAACTACGGCGGCGACGCGCCGACCCTCAAGAAGGGCGGGGCACTGGAGAGCCGGGTCGAGGTCGCCGCGCTCTGGAGCGGTGAGGTGAGCTTTGATGAGAACGGCAAGGCGGTCATACCGCTGGACTTGCCGAACTTCAACGGCGAGCTGGCGCTGATGGCGCTGGCTTGGAATGAGCAGCAAGTGGGTCAGGCCGAGCGGGCCATCAAGGTGGTGTCGCCCCTGGTGGCCGAGATAGGCTGGCCACGCTTCGGTGCGCGCGGGGATGAGACCCGTGCCCTGGTGCAACTGCGCAACATGAGCGGCGAGGATCAGACCCTGTCGCTGGCCTGGACCCTGAGTGGTGGCCTGCAGGCGGGCGCCGAGCTGCCAACCACGCTGGCGTTGAAGCAGGGCGAGGAGCATTGGCTCAATTTGCCGCTGCATGTCAGCGGGGCGAGCGGGGTAGCCAGCCTGCAACTGGCGGCCAGCGGCAAAGGCTTTGCGGTGAACCGCGAGTGGTCGCTGCCCCTGCGCTCCCCCTGGCCGGCCGAGACTCGTCAGCGTTATCAGATGCTGGCGCCAAACCAGCAGATGAACTTCGCCCCGGGCGAGTTGGCGGGGTTGGATCCTGCCAACCTGCAGGGGCTGCTCAGCCTCTCCGGCACGCCCCCCTGGGATCCGGCGGCCCAGTGGCAGGCCCTGGCCCAGTACCCTTATGCCTGCCTGGAGCAGACCCTGTCCCGTGCCTGGCCTTATCAGCTCAGCACGGCCGCCGAGCGCGAGGCCTGGTCCAAGGATCTGCCCGGGCCGGCCAAGGGGATGAGTGAGGCCGAGGTGCAGCGGGCCCTGCTGCAGCGCCTGCAACGGCTGCAACTGCCGAGCGGCGGCTTCGGTCTGTGGGATGGGCGCTCCGACGAGGAGCAGTGGCTCACCGCCTACGCCGCCGATTATCTGCTGACCCGAAAGGAAGCCGGGGAAGCCGTGCCCGAGGCCATGCTGAGCCAGGCGCTGGGTCGCCTGCAGAGTTATCTCACCGATGGCCAGTACGGCGAGCGCTGGAGCAGTGCCCCCGAGCACAGCCGGCTGGCCTATCAGGCCTACAGCGCCTTCGTGCTGGCACGGGTGGGCAAGGCGCCGCTCTCTACCCTGCGGCTCATCTGGGAGCAGCAGGCGGATCATGCCCGCTCCGGTCTGCCGTTGCTGCACCTCTCCCTGGCCCTGTCGGCCATGGGGGACGAGCAGAACGGTGCCCTGGCCCTCGGCCGGGCGCTGGCGACCCCGCGCGGGGAGGATTATCTCGCGGATTACGGCTCGCCGCTGCGGGACGGTGCGCTCGAGCTCGCCTTGCTGCGCCAGTACAAGCTGGCGCAGGCGAGCTGGCCTGACTTGAGCGCCAAGCTGGCCGACACCTTGGCCCATCGCCAGTGGCTCAGCACCCAGGAGCGGCTCGCCCTGCTGCGCCTGGCTCAGGTCGACCCCGCCGTCGACTGGCAGGCCAGGGTGGAGAGCGCGAGCGGCGAGCAGCCCCTCGCCGGTCAGATGAGTCGGCAGCTGGGTGCCCCGGATGCGCTGACCGTCACCGGCGTCGACAATCAGGGCGAGGGCTCCCTCTATGTGCAGCGCACCCTGATAGGCTACCCGGCGCAGGCACCCACCCGCATCAGCCAGGGCATGAGCGTGACTCGCAGCTGGTTCAATGCCGATGGCCAGCGTTTCGATCCCGCCAAGGCACGGGTCGGCGATCTCGTTGTGGTGCGGCTCAACGTGGCGAGCGAACAGGCAGTGCCCGACGCCCTGCTGGTGGAGATGCTGCCGGCGGGCTTCGAGCTGGAGAACCCGGCCCTTGGCAACAGCATCAAGCTGGAGGAGCTGAAGATTGAAGGCAAGCCGGCCTGGCAGAGCGACTGGAACGACTACCTCAAGCATCAGGAGTTCCGGGACGATCGCTACACGGCGGCGCTGGATCTGAGCGCGGGGGGCAATCAGCAACTGGTCTACCTGATGCGGGCGGTGACGCCGGGTCGCTATCAGGTGCCGCCAACCCAGGTGGAGGATATGTATCGCCCCGAGCTTAGGGCGGTGGGGCAGGATATTCACGAGGTGATCATCTCTGAATAAGTCGTTCTTGTCGGACCCCTCACGTCCGGCCAGCTACTTGGCGCTATGCCGGGCAGGCGCTCGCAAGCTAGGGTCCACCTGGCGGAGGTGGCCACGTTGGCTGCGCCTGACGGGGTTGCTATTGGCTGGCATTCCCCTGTTATTGCTGGTGCTGGATCGGGCCTTCCCGCCACCGCCGCTGGATCCCGCCTATGCCCGGGTGGTGCTGGATATGAGGGGCAAGCCGCTGCGGGCCTTCGCCGACACCAGCGGGGTCTGGCGCTATCCGGTCACCCTGGAGCAGGTCTCCCCTCGCTACATAGAGGCGCTGCTCGGCTACGAGGATCGCCACTTCTGGCAACACCCCGGGGTCAACCCGCTGGCCATGGCGCGGGGCGTCTGGCAGTGGCTACGTTATGGCCGAGCCGTCTCAGGCGGCTCGACCCTCACCATGCAGGTGGCGCGTCTCATCGAATCCTACCAGCGATCCATTCCGGGCAAGCTGCGCCAGATGGCGCGGGCGCTGCAGCTGGAGTGGCACTATGACAAGCGCACCCTGCTCACCGTCTACCTCAACCGGGCGCCCTTTGGTGGCAATCTGGAGGGGGTACAGGCGGCGAGCTTCGCCTATCTCGGCAAGAGTGCGGCCAAGCTCACCCATGCGGAGGCGGCCCTGCTGGCGGTGCTGCCCCAGGCCCCCAGCCGTTACCGGCCGGACAGGCACCCCGAACGGGCCCGTGCCGCCCGGGACAAGGTGATGCAGCGGCTGGTCAGGCAGGGGGCCTGGCCCGCATCGGTCTGGGAGCAGGGGCGCATCGAACCGGTACTGGCCCGAGGACACTTCACCCCCATGGAGGCGCCGCTGTTTGCCCGCCTCGTCGCCGACAGCCAGCCGGGGGCCCTGGTGCACACCACCATAGACGGGGATCTGCAACGCTGGCTGGAGGCGCGGGTGGCGAGCTATATCCGCCGCTTCCCGGAGCAGACCTCCGCCGCCCTGCTGCTGGTAGACAACCAGACCATGGCGGTGCGCGCCTATGTGGGCAGCGCCGAGTATGGCAACCTGCGGCGCCACGGCTACCTCGACATGGTGCAGGCGATCCGCTCCCCCGGCTCCACCCTCAAGCCGTTCATCTATGGCCTGGCGCTGGATGCCGGGCTGGTGCATTCGGCCTCCCTGCTCTCCGATGCCCCTCGCCTCGGCGCTGACTATCGCCCCGCGAACTTCAGCGGTGCCTTTCAGGGACCCGTGACCCTGACCCAGGCGTTGCAGCAGTCCCTCAATGTGCCGACGGTGCAGGTGTTGGAGGCGCTGGGACCCGATACCCTGGTCAACCGGTTGGACAATGCTGGCGTCAGGTTGGCGCTGTCCGATAAACCCAATCCCGCCATTGCGCTGGGGGCCGCAGGCATTCGGCTGGAGCAGTTGGTGGCGCTCTACAGTGCGCTCACCCGCCAGGGGCAGGTGGCGATGCCGGTCTGGCTCGCGGGGCAGCAGGCGGTGTCTCGGCCCTTGCTGAGCCCGGGGGCAGCCTGGATTGTCTGGCACATGCTGAGCACTCAGGGGAGGGCGGATCAGCCCTTCGACAGCGAAGCGACCGGGCGGGTTAACCGGCTGGCCTGGAAGACCGGCACCAGCTATGGCTACCGCGACAGCTGGGCGCTCGGGGTCTCGGGTCGCTGGACTCTGGGGGTCTGGCTCGGCCGGCCCGATGGCACCCCCTTGCCCGGCTTCTACGGCCAGAGTGCGGCGGTGCCGCTGCTGCTCTCGGTTTATTCTCGCCTCGGCGATAACAGCCCCTTGCCGGCGCAGCCCAATACGGTGAGCGAGGCCGACATCTGCTGGCCACTGGGGCGGCGGGCAAGCGCCACCCTGCCAGGTACCTGCCAACAGCATCAGAACGCCTGGCTGCTGGATGAGCGGGATCCACCGACCCTGCCTGATCCCATGGACTGGCCCTCGCCGTTGCGCAAGGTGGCGCTGACGGCGCAGGGCAAACCGACCCTGGCGCGCTGTCTCGAGGCCAGCGGCTCTGCCTGGCGGGCCTTGTGGCCGCTGGCGCTCGAGCCCTGGCGTGCCCCCGCCGAGCGGCGCGGGGCCCTGCTCGCCAGTGGTTGCGAGGGGGAGGGACGTGGGGCAGATTTGCAGGCGCCCATCCGCATCGTGGCGCTGGGGGAGGGCAACCTCATCCGCAGCCAGCGTTACCGCCTGCAACCCAGGGTGCTGGGCGGGATCGGCAAGCCGTTCTGGTTTCTGAACGGTCAGCGCCTGCGCTGGGACGGGGATCAGGTACTCAGCGAGGCGGGTCTTTACCAGCTGGTGGTGGTCGATGAGGCGGGCAACAGCGATCGCATAGAGTTTCGACTGGAAAACCCCTCCTGAGCAGGAGGGGGTTCGGTTTTAGCCCACAATAATGCGACAAAATATTGACGATTGCCCATGTCAGGAGCCTATGGATGGCGAAAGGTGTCGAGCCCTAAGCCGTTTACGGCTTGACCTGCCCCAGGCGAGTGAAGAAGTGCTGGCTCTTGCGCTGATGGAAGTGGCTCTTCTTGATGGGATGGAAGATGAGCGTCGTGTCCGGGTGGCTCGCCTTGAGCCGGTGGATCATCGCCATGGCGGGTAAGCCAGTACTGACGAGCGTGGTGAACGGCAGACTTTGGGTCTCTGCCCCGAGCAGCAGGTTGAGCCCTTGCTGGCCCTGCTCGAAGCGAGTCAATACGGCGGGGTCGGCATAGCCGCTACCCAGCATGGTGAGCAAGGCATCGAGGGCCTGATGAAAGGCCGCCAGCTGCTGACGAAAACCGCTGCGCCCGCGCAGTGCAATGAGTTCGGCAAACGGGATCTCGGCCAGGTGAGTGGGCACTCGCAGCGGGATCTCGAGGTGGAAGCAATCCTGACCGCCCCGGTTGTGGTAGCGGGATTCGAGCAGGTGCAGCAACCGGTCCAGATAGTCGTGATCGGTGATGAGGGCTCCCTCATTGGCGAGCGCCCACTCACGGGCGAGACGCATGGAGAGCAGGTTCGCGAAGCGCCGCGCCATCCTGATCCCCCCCTCGTCCTGGCTGGCAAAGCCGGTGGCGAGACAATAGCCGTGCAGCCGTTCGAGGCCGTCCTGAGCCGGGCAGAAACAGTCGTGATTGCTGGCCTGACGCCAGCGACCGATGAGTTCCTTGTTGCCAAACACCTTGTGGCGGACGAAGTCGGGAGCGATAAGGCCGGCGATCTGATTTTCTATTTGGGGGCTGATGGCAGCAAAGAAGTCGGCATCGGGCCGCTCGGCCAGCAGATCGGTCTGCTGGCGCAGGGTTTCCAGCAGGGCGGTCAGGCCGCTCTTCTCGCTGACAGTAAAGACGAAGGCGAGCCGCTCCAGGTAGATCAGGGCAAACTTGAGCCAGAGTTCATCCCGCACTTCCATGCCGGGGTAGTAGATATAGGTCTTCATCGAATCGATCTGTTATCAAGACTGTTGCCAAGTCGCAGGCTGGGGAATATACGCAAGATCGCCGTCTGGCGGCAAACATTGCGTGGGGAATTGTGTGGGGGAATGTGAGCGGGCGCTCAGCCAGTAGGCGCTGGCCCTAAACTTCTGATATAATTCGCGCCCTTAAATCGAGGCCACCCGAGTCATCATCATGAAGTTCATTATCAAGCTGTTCCCGGAAATCACCATCAAGAGCAAGTCAGTGCGTCAGCGCTTCACCAAGATGCTGCAGGGCAACATCCGCAACGTGTTGCGCCGCTTTGACGAAGATGCCCGCGTGCGGATGGACTGGGACAAGCTGATCGTGAGCTCGCGCAACGACCAGTTCCACGCCCAGTATCTGGAGACCCTGGCCTGCATTCCCGGCATCCAGTATTTCCTGGAAGTGAAGCTGAGCAACTTCACCGACCTGCACGATATCTTCGAGCAGACTCGCGCCGTCTGGGGAGATCGCCTTAAGGGCAAGACCTTCTGCGTGCGTGCCCGCCGGGTCGGCAAGCACGACTTCAGCTCCCTGGAGCTGGAGCGCTACGTGGGGGGTGGCCTGAACCAGCATTGCGAAACCGCCGGCGTGCGCCTGAAAAAACCCGATATCCAGGTCAACCTGGAAGTGGAGAACGATGAGCTCTACATCATCAGCGCCGTGCACCACGGTATGGGTGGCTTCCCCATGGCGACCCAGGAAGACGTGCTGAGCCTGCTGTCCGGTGGCTTCGACTCCGGCGTTGCCTCCTACCAATTCATCAAGCGTGGCTGCCGGGTGCACTACTGCTTCTTCAATCTGGGCGGGGCCGCCCATGAGATCGGCGTCAAGCAGGTTGCCTATTACCTCTGGAGCAAGTTCGGTGCCTCCCACAAGGTGCGCTTCACCGCCATCGACTTCGAGCCTGTGGTGGCGGAGATCCTCGAGAAGATCGACAACGGCCAGATGGGCGTGGTGCTCAAGCGCATGATGATGCGTGCCGCCGGCCAGGTGGCAGAGACCTTCCAGATCCCGGCGCTGGTGACCGGCGAATGCGTGGGGCAGGTCTCCAGCCAGACCCTCACCAACCTCAACGTCATCGACCGGGTGACCGACAAGGTGATCCTGCGTCCGCTCATCACCTGGGACAAGCCGGACATCATCAGCGAGGCGCGCCGCATCGGTACCCTGGAGTTCGCCGAGACCATGCCGGAATATTGCGGCGTCATCTCCAAGAAGCCGACCATCAAGGCCGTGCTGTCCAACATCGAGGCGGAAGAGGGCAACTTCGACTTCGCGATCCTGGACAAGGTGGTGAGTGAAGCCCGCTATCTCGATATCCGCCGCATCGGCGAGGAGACCTCCGCCCAGGTGCAGGAGGTCGAGACGACAGAAGTGCTGGCCGCCGATGAGATCGTGCTGGATATCCGATCCAGCGATGAGCGCGACGAGAAGCCGCTGGTGATGGAGGGGCGTGAAGTGCTGCACATCCCGTTCTTCAAGCTGGCGACCACCTTTGGCGACCTGCCCAAGGAGCAGACCTATCTGCTGTATTGCGATCGCGGCGTGATGAGCAAGCTGCAGGCGCTCTATCTCAAGGAGCAGGGCTTTGACAACGTGAAGGTGTATCGCCCGTAACCCACGCGCCTCCCATAAAAAAATCCGGCCATTGTGCCGGATTTTTTTATTTCACCTCGGGAGTCAGCCCAGGCTGCTCCCTATCTCTTCTGCCATGGGGTCAGGGGCAAGGCACGGGGGTAAAGGTTTCCTGGCCCTGGCAGCGCCAGCCCATCTCGGCCTGACGCATCTGCCACAGGTTGTCACTGCGAAACAGCGTCAGGATATAGATCATGTCGCTCTTGCGGCCATCGAGGGCCACAGAGAGTACCAGATCGTTATCCAGTTGCTGGGCGTGGATGCGACTGGGCACGTCTTCGTGGCCCACGAAGCGGCGCGCCACTTCGCGGTAGTCGTTGACCCAACTCTGCTGGCTGCTGCTCGCCAGGCGGATCTGCTGGTTGAACTGTTGCACCGGAGTCGATGCCAGGCGTCCGAACAGGGCCTGTGCGCCGGCGTGAGCCGCCGCAACCGTCATCAGTAGGAGAGTGGTAATGAGCCCAAGTTTTTGCATGAGGTAGTCCGGCTTAAAACGACCACTCTATGACAACAGAAAAGCGTACTTGGTTCAATGTTACCCCTCCCGGGATGGGATCCAGTCCATTCAGAGCCGGTTCAGTGTCGCTGCAGCGAGAAGGTCGGCAGTGACAGATGCCAGTAGATGGCCGCCACCCGCAGGCCAAACACCCCCAGCATGCTGATCAGCATGGCGATGACCTTGTCCACATGGCACTCCAGCGCCAGGGTATAGAGGATACCCCCCAGAATGCAGGCGGTGGCGTAGATCTCCTTTTGCAGCACCATGGGCACTTCCCGGGCCAGTACGTCCCGGATCATGCCGCCGGCGACGCCGGTCATGGTGCCCATGATCACCGCAATCAGGCCCGGCGTGCCGAAATTGAGCGCCTTTTGTGCCCCGATCACGGTAAACAGGGCCAGCCCGAAGGCATCCGCTACCGGCAGCACGTACCAGGGCATGCGCCTTGGCAGCTTGACCATCCACATGCCGATCAAGGCGGTGGCGATGATCACCCAGATATAGAGGGGATCGCGTACCCAGAACACCGGGGTGGCGCCCAGGATCATGTCGCGGATGGTCCCCCCGCCGATGGCGGTTACCGCTGCCAGCACCATGACACCGAAGCCATCCATGCGCAGCCGACCAGCGACCAGCACCCCGGAGAACGCGAAGACCGCAGTACCAAACATGTCGCTGATGTAAACAATTTGCTCAACCAATGTCTGCATGGAGAACAACTCACGTCCGATAAATGGTGGGGCGGCGATTTTAGGGGCAAGGGGCGCCGGTGAGCAATGCTGGCGTGCAAAAGTGAGAGCCAGAGCCGGTTTCCTTGGCGCCAGTCGTCGGAGGAGGCTGGCGAGATCGGTGCTCCCGGTGCATCGGCAGTAACAAGGAGGGAGCCATGCAGATGAGGGGCAGTCCGGACATATCGGTAAAAAATCTCGAATTTCTTCTCAAGGCTGACCGACATGGGCCGATATATAGGGTAGGCGGCGATTACAGCGAAAAGAGCTGTAAAAAACAAATTAAAGTATCTGAAAAAGGCGCCGTTAACTAAACATATCAGGCACAAAACAAAACAAAGCCTGAGTGAATTAAAGATAAAATTTAATAGCTTAGGAGAATGGTTATGAGTCTGTTTATTAATACTAACGTTTCATCGCTCAACGCTCAGCGTAACATGATGAATAGCACCAAATCCCTGGATACCTCCTACACTCGTCTGGCCTCCGGCCTGCGCATCAACAGCGCCAAGGACGATGCGGCGGGTCTGCAGATCTCCAACCGTCTGACCTCCCAGGTCAACGGCCTGGATCAAGGTAACCGCAATGCCAACGACGGCATCTCCCTGGCACAGACCGCAGAAGGGGCCATGGACGAAGTGACCGGTATGCTGCAGCGCATGCGTACCCTGGCCCAACAGTCCGCCAACGGTTCGAACTCGGACAAGGACCGTGAGGCTCTGCAGAAGGAAGTGGATCAGCTGGGTGCCGAGATCAACCGTATCTCCACCGCGACGACTTTTGCGGGCACCAAGCTGCTCGACGGCTCCTTCAGCGGCACCTTCCAGGTCGGCGCAGATGCCAACCAGACCATCAGTTTCAGTCTGTCTCAGGCCAATGGCTTCAGCATCTCAGGAATTGCGGCTGCGGCGGCAACGACGATTTCCGTATTGAATGCAGCTAGCACTGCTACAACGGTCGCCGTAACAGCTATTTTTGGTAGCGGCAGTGCTGGTGGGATCAGCATTAGCACTCAGAGTAAGGCTCAGGAGGTCTTGGCTGCAGCAGATGCCATGTTGGGTGTTGTTGATAGCAAGCGTGCCGAGCTGGGTGCGGTGCAAAACCGGCTGGACTCCACCATTCGTAACCAGGCCAATATCTCCGAGAACGTCAGTGCCGCACGTTCCCGTATCAGAGACGCGGACTTTGCCACCGAGACTGCCAACATGACCAAGCAGAATATCCTGCAACAGGCCGCTTCCAGCATCCTGGCTCAGGCGAACCAGCGTCCGCAGTCTGCGCTCTCTCTGCTGCAGAACTAAGCCATCATTTCAAGAATAAGAAAAGGGCGGTTGTTCAGGCCGCCCTGGTAAGAAAGATGGAACAACGGGGTGTTCGGATTTACGCCTTGTTCTATCGAAAGAGAGATTCTCTTATTGGTATACCCCTCGAGTGTTGCGCAGATCGTTCACTCTGTCACCCTCGAGGTTGTTCTCCTGAGCGTAAGCTCTTCTTTGGCCGACATTGTCGGCCTTTTTTTATGGCGCCGAAAAATCGACGCATCTAACGTTAAGCACAAAGTGTGCCAGTTTTATTCGGCATGATGATCAAGACCCGTATCCATCTCCTGTACTCAGGAGTGCCTCATGGTGATGCACTCCCCCTGCTATGTCGCACGGACCGCTACGCGCGAGTTTCATGTGTTGATGAGAGTGGCAATAAATTACTTAAAGCTTCTGATGGGGCGGCCGTTACAGAGTGTGAAGCAAATTGAGGGGTGTTCGGAAATCCAACATTTGCGCAACTGCGGGTCCTATGTCCGTTCAAACAGAGGACCCGCCAGGTGGAGCAGACTCGTTCAAGCTGTCCACCTGAACGGTGGGATCCTGACTGTGTGATATCAGTAGAGCCCGCAGTTTCTTGTTCATCAGGAGAAATCTTTTATGGCCATGTTTATCAATACCAACACTTCATCACTGAACGCCCAGCGTAACTTGATGAACACCACCAAGTCGTTGGATACCTCATATACCCGCTTGGCATCCGGCCTGCGCATCAACAGCGCCAAGGACGATGCGGCGGGTCTGCAGATCTCCAACCGTCTGACCTCTCAGGTCAACGGCCTGGATCAGGGCAACCGCAACGCCAATGACGGTATCTCCCTGGCGCAGACCGCGGAAGGGGCCATGGATGAAGTGACCGGCATGCTGCAGCGCATGCGCACCCTGGCTCAGCAATCCGCCAACGGTTCCAACTCCGCCAAGGACCGCGAGGCCTTGCAGAAGGAAGTGGATCAGCTGGGGTCTGAAATCAACCGTATCTCAACCGATACCACCTTCGCCGGCACCAAGTTACTGGATGGCAACTACAACGGCAGCTTCCAGGTTGGGGCTGACGCCAACCAGACCATCGGCTTTAGCCTTTCCCAGGCAGGGGGGTTTAGCATTTCCGGTATTTCTGCTGCGGCGAACACTACTGTGACCGCAGCGAGTGGCGGTGCTCTTGCCGTGAGCACCATCTTCTTGAGTGGTAGTGCGGGTGGCATCAGTATCAGTACTCAGACTAATGCGCAAAATGTTCTGGCTGCTGTTGATTCTATGTTGGGGATCGTCGATGGCAAACGTGCCGAGCTGGGTGCGGTGCAGAACCGTCTGGATTCGACCATTCGTAACCAGTCCAACATTTCCGAGAACGTCAGTGCCGCGCGCTCCCGTATCCGGGATGCGGACTTTGCGACCGAAACCGCCAATATGACCAAGCAGAATATTCTGCAACAGGCGGCTTCCAGCATCCTGGCTCAGGCCAACCAGCGTCCGCAGTCGGCTCTGTCGCTGCTGGGCTAAGCAAAAGAAAAGGGCGGTTGTTCAGGCCGCCCTGGTAAGAAAGATGGAACAACGGGGTGTTCGGATTTACGCCTTGTTCTATCGAAAGAGAAATTCTCTTGTTGTGGTATACCGCCTCGAGGGTCGTGCAGTCGTTCACTCTGCCCGCTCTCCAGGCTGTTCTCCTGAGCATAAGCTCTTCTTTGGCCGACATCGTCGGCTTTCTTATGGGCGCCATAAACTCGGCGACCCATAGCCTAAAGCATTAACCATGCCACTCTTCATCTGAGCCATAGGGTCCATCATAGGGCTGGCTCTCTGCGTCTGGATTGGGACCGCAATCTCATACAGGCGGAGGAGTCTTGCCTCTCTGCTGATGAAAGCGGCAATAAATTTCCTAAAGCTTCTGATGGGACTGCCGTTACAGGATATGAAGCAAATTGTGGGGTGTTCGGAAATCCAGCATTTGCGCAACTGTGGGTCCTATGTCCGTTCAAACAAGGGACCCGCCAGATGGCACAGACCGTTCAATCTGTCCATCTGAACGGTGGGATCCTGGCTGTGTTGACACAAGCAGAGCCCGCAGTTTCTTGTTCATCAGGAGAAATCTTTTATGGCCATGTTTATCAATACCAACACTTCATCACTGAACGCCCAGCGTAACTTGATGAACACCACCAAATCGTTGGATACCTCATACACCCGCCTGGCATCCGGTCTGCGCATCAACAGTGCCAAGGATGATGCAGCAGGCCTGCAGATCTCCAACCGTCTGACCTCCCAGGTCAATGGGCTGGATCAGGGTAACCGCAACGCCAACGATGGCATCTCCCTGGCGCAGACCGCAGAAGGGGCCATGGATGAAGTGACCGGCATGCTGCAGCGCATGCGTACCCTGGCCCAGCAATCTGCCAACGGCTCCAACTCAGACAAGGATCGTGAGGCCCTGCAAAAGGAAGTGGATCAACTGGGGTCAGAGATTAACCGTATCTCTACCGATACCACCTTCGCTGGTACCAAGCTTCTAGACGGCAGTTACACAGGCTCTTTCCAAGTGGGGGCTGACGCCAACCAGACTATCGGTTTCAGTTTGAATCAGTCTGCCGGTTTCAGTATCTCTGGTATTGCGGCGGCGGCGGGAACAACCATTTCCGTATTGAATGCAGCTAGCGCTGTCACTACCGTCGCAATCACCACCATTTTCGGTGGTGGCAGTGCCGGTGGGATCAGTATTAGCACTCAGAGTAAGGCTCAGGAAGTCTTGGCTGCGGCAGATGCCATGCTGGGCGTGGTAGATGGCAAGCGTGCCGAGCTGGGTGCGGTGCAGAACCGGTTGGATTCGACCATTCGCAACCAGGCCAACATCTCCGAAAACGTCAGTGCCGCGCGCTCCCGTATCCGTGATGCAGACTTTGCGACCGAGACCGCCAATATGACCAAGCAGAATATTCTGCAACAGGCGGCCTCCAGCATCCTGGCCCAGGCCAACCAGCGTCCGCAGTCGGCCCTGTCGCTGCTGGGCTAAGCCGGTACCATCTTCAGCCACTGATATAAGGAGCAGCAGATGGCCAATGAATCGATAACCTTGCCTTCTGTTACTTCGACGCTCACTCAACATGGCGGCCCTCAGGCCGCCATGACTGTTTCTCCCGCATCAGGTGGGGATAACTTGGTCGAACAGGCAAGTGTCGAGCCGACAGCCAGGGTATCGCAGGATCCGCCGGCGCATACCAAACCAGCAGAGTCGCGTATAGATAAGGCCTATATAGAAAAACAGGCCCAAGAATTGCAAGAAAGATTGGATAGTTTGAGCAAGTTGAAGGGATGGACAATCAACTTCAGTCTGGTGCCCGAGCTCGATCAACCCGTGATTAAGGTGATAGATGCGGATACCAAGCAGGTCATTCGCCAGATCCCGAGCGAAGAAATGCTGTTGATAAGCAAGCGGTTACAGTCGCTGGACCAGACGAGCAGCAGTGGTGTCAACCTCTCTGGACTGCTGTTTGATGGTCAGGTGTGACCTAAATTTTTAAGTTGATAGACAGGAGGATAGGATGGCAATTACCTCTGCTGGGGCGGGTTCTGGACTCGATCTTGAGAGTGTGATCGCGGCGAGTGTGGCGGCCAAAAAAGCCCAATTGCAACAGCCGCTCGTGACCAAGCAAAACAGTACTCAGATCACCTTGTCTGGCATAGGTCAGCTCAAGTCCTCCATCTCTGCTTTCACCGACATTCTCGACAAGTTGAGTGCCCCCGGCGCATTCAACAAACGCGCCATCAACATTACCCAGAGCAAAGACGATCCCATCTTGAAGGTGGAGAGCAAGACTGGTGGCTCCAATGGGCAGTACAACATTACTGTCAATAAGTTGGCACAGACGAGCCGTCAGGAGGGGATATTCGATAGCTCTACTACCCCTATGGTGACTCAGGATGGTCAGCTGACGTTCAAGGCCGGTGACAAGACCTTCAAGGTGGACGTCAAGGCGGGTTATACCCTGCAAGATATCCGCAAGAGCATCAACAGCAATGGGGATAACTTCGGTCTCAGTGCCAACATCGTCAACACGGCAGATGGCAAGGCCAAGCTGATGATTGACTCCGGTATCTCGGGGGATGGCAAGGATCTGACCATTACCGGCAATACGGCTGAACTCGGTATTTTTGAGGCGGGGGGCGGGGTCATGAACCAGACCCGGCCAGCCAGCAGTGCCGAGATCAACGTGGATGGCAACGTCCTCAAGAGCGACACCAATACCTTTGATGACTCCATTCAGGATCTGAAGATAACCGTACTGCGCGTCTCGGATACGGATAAAGACAGCAGCGTACCGGGGGCGCTCAAGTCAAACAAGGTGGATATCACCACCGACAAGACCTCTATCCAGGAGCTGGTCCAGCAGTTTGTGGATGGCTACAACACGCTGCAAGACAAGATGAACGCCCTGGACAAGCGTGGCACCTTCGTCGGCGGTGTGAAGCAGGATGATGGTGGCGCCCTGGCCGGTGACGCCACTACCCGCGCCATCAGCTCTTTCATGAGCAATCTGCTGGTCAGCCCCTCCAAGAACAGCGGCACCTATTCCACCGTCTTCGAGATCGGCATGAAGATGGATAACAAGGGCAAGCTGTCTCTGGACAAGACGAAGTTCAGCGAGGCTATCGACAAGAACTTCGATCAGGTGGTGGCGCTATTTGGGGGGGATGATGGTTTGGCATCCACCTTGAACAAGGGTCTGAAGGAATACACCAAGAGTGGCGGCATGTTGGCACAGCGGGAAGATGTGCTGAATTCGGATCTGCGCAGCCTCACTCAAAAAGCATCGACGGCCAATGCGCAGCTGACAAAATATGAAGCGGCCTTGCGGGCCCAATACGGTAGCCTGGATGCCTTGTTGGTCAAAATGAATAACTCGGCATCCGCCCTGACGTCGCTACAAATAAACAATAAGAATTGATTAATCGTGATATTACGAGGACTCATATCATGTACAACCGTAATCTGAAGGCATATAAGGCAACCAGCATCGCGGCTGATTTGACGGTTGCCGATCCTCATCGTGTCATTCAGCTTATGATGCAAGGCCTTCTCGAGCGTTTGGCTCAGGCCAAGGGCGCCATCGAGCGGCAAGATATGGAGGCAAAATCGGTTGCTGTTTCCAAGGCGCAAGGGTTGCTGCACGGCCTGCAGGATGCGCTCGACCTGAGCCAGGGGGCCATGGCCGAGGATCTGTATGGACTCTATGCCTATATGGATGAGCGTATCTGGGATGCGAGTCTGGCACGGGATATTGCGCCCCTCGAGGAGGTTATGGGTCTGATGGTGACCATCAAATCCGGTTGGGATCAGCTGCCGGAGGCCGAAAAACAGCAAGGCTATCAGATGAGACAACAGCTGGGTGAGTTGTGAGCGTCACGCTCGTCTCCCTTGCAGAGGCATTGACGGAAAATGCCTGCCTGATGGAGTCGCTGTTGCAACAACAGCAATATGACGAAGCCTTGCTGTGCATGGATGACCGGCTGGCGTTGATCGACAGCCTGGTACAGCTGGTCAGAGAGGATCCGGCGCAGCAGCAAGCTGCGGCGGCCCTGGCCGGCGCTCTGTCAATTCAGGAAAAGAGCATGAAAACCCTGGCCGCCAGCCATCATCACACCATTTTCGAACAGCTGGCTCGCGTCGGGAGAGGCACCAGGGCCGGGCAAGCCTATCGTGTGAACAGCAAGGAGTTCTGATGTCACTCAATATCGACGCAACCCTGGTCAAAGCCGAACAAGACGCACTGCGACTTCAACAGCAGGCAGAACAGGAAGCGGCCATGGCGATGGCCTTACCGCTGCGCTTTGAACAGAATATGGCGGCATTTCGCCAATATATCCCCCATATCGCCGATATGTACGAAGCCTACCAACCCGCACGCCCTTTCCGATTCTTCTGCAATGAGAATGGTCAGCCCAACTTGGCCTGGCTCGACGATGACGTCGCCGTCTACGGCAAAGAGCCCTACCTCATCTGCGAGACGCTGGTGACCGAGTTCATGGAGAAGGGGGGGCTATCCAAGTTCTCCTTCAGCCAGGAGGCAAATCCGCTCGGCTTCATGCATGTGGAATACCTCAACAAACTCAATGCCTATCTCGACGATATCTCGGCCCGGGAGGTGATGCTGGATCGAGTACCCCATGAGGTACCCAGCGCCCTGATCTTCGGGGTGGGGCTGGGTTACCATCTCGGTTACCTCTATGAGCAGTGCAAGATAGGCACCCTGTTCCTGTTCGAGCCGGATCTGGATCTGTTTTACGGGTCGCTGTTTTGCTTCGACTGGGCTCCCCTGCTGGCCTATCTGCATCAGGAGAATCTGGGGCTGCACATACTGCTGGGACAGGATGAAGAGACCATAGTGAAGGATTTCGCGTCGGCCATTCACAGTCGGGGTTCTTTCCTCATCGCCAACGCCTTCATCATGTGGGGGTATCAGGGCGATAAGATAAAGAAACTGATAGAGAAGGTGCAGCAGGAATATTATCTGCTGGTGATGGGCTGGGGCTTCTTCGATGACAACCTGATCGCCTTGTCTCACACCATCAACAATATCGAGCGTGGTGTGCCGTTCCTGCAAAAAGATCGGCGGATCTCGCCCCAGTATCAACGTACCCCCATCTTCATCATCGCCAACGGTCCCTCGCTGGACGAATCCATCGCCGTCATCGCAGAAAATCGGGACAAGGCCATCCTGATCTCCTGTGGCAGTGCCATCTCGGCCTTGCACAAGGTGGGCATCAAGCCGGATATCCATGTCGAGACCGAGCGCACCAAGATCGTCTATGACTTCCTGGTGAATCTGGATGACCCAGACTACCTGCGTGATGTGCTGTTCCTGAGCACAGACGTCATCCATCCGGATTGCGCCACCCTGTTCAACCACTCGGCGCTGGGGTTCAAGCTCAGCGAGCCCGGGGTGGTGCTCTACCAGAACTACTTCTCTCAACTGAAACCCTGTGCCGGGCTCGGCGGGGTGAATCCCCTGGTGGGCAATATCGGTATCAGTGCTCCCGTCCACCTCGGGTTCAAGCATCTCTATCTGTTCGGCCTGGACAATGGCTACAAGCACAAGGGACACCATCACTCCAAGCTCAGCTCCTATTACAACGATGAGGAGAATGCCGGTGCTCTGGGGGAGATGATGTATGGCGACAGCCTGTGGCAGCGTGAGGGGAACTTCGGTGGCATGGTCATCAGCAATGCCATGTTCGATACCTCCCGCCGCGTGATGGAGCAGGTATTGCTCACCAATGACGAGGTGCGCTGCTTCAATTGCAGCGATGGCGCCAAAATTGAGAAGGCCAGGGCCTTGCCGAGCACGGAGATAAGCCTCTCCCTGCCGATCGACAAGTCCGCCCTGCTGGGGGAGATTTCGGCACTCTGCGAGCCCATTCCCTTGTCCAAGCAAGACTTTTCCCCGCTGCTCGACGTCGAGTTCTTCAATGTGTTCATCGACAAGATGATGGACGAATGGCAGCAGCCATTCTCGTCCCGCAACGAGCTGAACCAGCTGATGCTGCGCAACTTTGGTTACCTTGCCCAGATCGCCGCGACCCGGCAACAGCATATTTCCCAGACCATGGTGGGGTCGATGAACTATGTGTTCACCCTGCTGAGCTCCATTCTCTATTCGTTCGAGGGGGAAGAGGAGACGCTGGTGCTGATGCAACCCGCCATCGAGCTATGGCTGGAGTTCCTGGGGAAGGTGAGAGAGATGTATCCGAAGGCGCTCGACAGCGTCGATATGATCGATAACGAAGTGATGGCCCTCTTCAGGAAGAAAGCGTAGGAAACAGGCCGGAAGGCCTGTTCAGAACATCAGCCGAAAGATGGGCCTGTAACAGGGCCCGAAAAGAACAATGCCGACCCGGGGGTCGGCATTTTTTATCGCTTCGGATAGGGGTTCTGCGCCGCGAGCAGCCTCGCGTCCTTGCGCAATATCTGCACCGAGATCAGCGCATCGGGCTCCAGCTCCTGACCGCCGTCGTGATGCTGCACGTGTTCGAACAGGCGGTGGTAGCCGGGGTGCCAGCCAAACAAGTCGCCGTAATTCATCTTGTAGCTGAACAGATTGGCGTGATGCTGATAGTCGTTGCGATAGTGGCCCGCTGGAGGATTGAAATCCAGGATGGTCATCAGGCCCCGATCGGCCAGCAGGGCATCGCTGCCGGCGGCAATCTTGAACAGATCCTGGGGATCGCACAGGTAGAGGCAGAAACCGAAGATGATGAGATCGACGGGCTCTATCTCGGGCAGGCAGTCGGCCGTGCCCACGCTGAGCTGCAAGCCGGGGTAACGGGCAAGGCCATCCTGGATGGCACTGGCCGATGGATCCACCCCGTAGCAGCGAGCGCCGTAGTGCTCGGCCAGCTGCGCCAGTCGCCAGCCGTTGGCACAGCCTATCTCCAGGATCCGGCCGGGTTTGACCGCCAGATAGTGCAGCGCCTTGAAGATGGGATCGCTGGCCAGCGACTTGCCGAGAATGGCGGTCTTGTTGCGCTCATACCACTCGTTCCCTTCCTGCGCCATGAAGACGTTCTTCTGTTGCATCTTGTGTTCCTCGGGGTCAGGAAACCAGTGACCAATCCAGTGGCGTACCCGCCTGAATATCCTGACTGGCGCTGCGACCGAGCAGGGAGGGCAGGTGGACAGGTGCCAAGCCGTGGGCGGGGCGAATGGATCTCAGGTTTTGGGGGGTGAACGTCTCGCCTGCCTTCATCTCCTGGCACACGAAGAGGGAGCGCGAGAATTGCCGACTCAGCATTGCTTTCTCATTGAGGTGGTAGCTGACCTCGCCCAGCGCCGCTTCCGCTTGCCGTATGCCTTCAACCATTGAGCCGAACTCGCTGGGTGTCATCGAAAAAGAGGCGTCAGGCCCACCAATGGTTCTATCCAGAATAAAGTGCTTCTCGATCACCCGGGCACCGAGGGCGGTGGCGGCGATGGCCACGGCATGACCCAGGGTATGATCCGACAACCCGGCCTTGACCCCGAAGGTCTGCGCCAGGTTGGGCATGGTGAGCAGGTTGGCCTCCTCCACCGGGGCGGGGTAGGAGGAGGTGCACTTGAGCAGGGTGATGTCCTGGTTGCCCATGCGCCGACAGGCCTGCACGGCTGCATCTATGTCGGCAAGGGTGGCGATGCCGGTCGAGATGATCATCGGCTTGCCCTTGCTGGCCGCGTATTCGATCAGGGGGATGTCGGTGATCTCGAACGAGGCGATCTTGTAGAGGGGGACACCGAGGGTCTCCAGGAAGTCGACGGCAGTGACATCAAAGGGGGTCGAGAAGAAGACAAGCCCTGCTTTCTCCGCTTCGGCCTGGATGGCGGCATGCCATTCCCAGGGGGTAAAGGCTTGCTGATACAGCTGGTAGAGGGTGGTGCCATCCCAGATGGTCCCCTGCTTGATCTGGAAATAGTCGTTGTCACAATCCAGGGTGATGGTGTCGGCCGTGTAGGTCTGGATCTTGATGGCATCGGCGCCGCACGCCTTGGCGGCGCGCACGGTTGCCAGCGCCGTCTCCAGGGAGTGGCCATGATTGGCCGACAGTTCGGCGATGACGAAGCATCGATTCGGATTGATGGCCTGAGCCATGGCTTGGGTCATGGGTGTCTCCACTCCTGTTCGGTGATCCCCATGAGCAGGAGATCGATAAAGCGGTGTTGATCCGGGCGGCAGACGGCTTCCCGCCAGGCGCCTTCGTGGCGAAAGCCGGCATTGCGATAGGCCTGGATGGCCCGCTCGTTGTCGGCGGCCACCTCCAGTTTGAGGGTGTGCAGCCGGGCGATATCGAACGCCAGCTGACCGACGGCCGCCAGCAGGTGCGCCCCCAGGCGTTCCCCGTGCCGCGAGGGGTTGCGATAGATGCCGAGCCAGGCGATGCGGTTGTGCCAGTCCAGCCGGTGCAGGGAAACGACTCCGGCGGGGCCACGGGCATCCTGGCAGAGGTAGTTGAAGTTGCGGGTCTCGTGCTGCTGGCGTGCCATGAAGGCCAGGTGAGCCTCCAGCGGGATCTCGCCTCCCGAGCTCATCCAGTGGGCCACATCCGGGTGGTTGCGCATCTGCCAGACCGTCAGTGTCTGCGGCTCACTCAGGGTGGAGAAGGGGAGGAGTGTCAGCCCGGCCAGCTCGACGCTTCGTTGCAGATCTAGTGCTGGTTGAGCCATGCGAGGGCCTCCAGGGTGCCATTTCCGTTCATTCGTGCTTGCAGCCCCCGGGCTCGTCTGGCCCGTTCATCCTGGCTGCCGAGCAAGGCCAGGCCTTGTGCCAGTTGGGTATATAACCCCTCCTCATGCCACCAACCTCCCGAGACGAAGCCGTCCGGGTCGCACCAGCCTGCGAGCTGCTCGGCCTGATTGTCGGCGACCCCGATGAGAAGGCCGGGCAGACCGCAGCGGGCCAGTTCGTAGCTGACCTGGCCGGCAGCGCTGATGGCGAGATCGCAGCGGGACATGAGTTCAACCATCTGTCCGGCGTCGAGGCGATGGTGCTGCCTGCATTCCAGGAGCCGTGAGTCATGTTTCTGGGTTATTACCTCCAGCTCGACCTCGGGGTGATGACGATGCAGCCACGCCACTAATCCCGGGGTCAGATCCCGGATATCTGTCCCTCCCATGATGATCAGGAGGCGCTCGATACGGGCGGAGATCCGAGTGCGGGCGGGCACCGACCAAAACGGTGGGCGCAGCGGCTGCCAACTCGGCCCCCACTGCCAGATGGCGGCGCCCGGCTGCGAGTCGGGCACGCCGGGGCTGGCATGGATCACCCGTCCCTCGGGGTAGGCCAGTCGCCTGGTGTCATCGAGGTAGATGACCCGCACAAAGCCGGCCGAGATGCACTCCAGAGTGGTCAGGCTTGCCGAATAGGAGTCGACGATGGCGACGGCGTTCTGTGGGGGGACGTTTTTATCCTGCCACGCCTCCCAGCTGACGCTGTCGCCCTCGAGCAGGGAACCGGCGAACTTATCCCCGTCCACGACCCAATGGACGGTGCCCCCCTGGGCTCGCCAGGCGGCGGCGTAGGCGCAGCAGCGGCTGAGATGACCCAGGCCCCGCGCCTTGTCCCCTTCACTGAAAATCCAGAGTGGCAGCACTCAGCGCACCTTGAAGACGGGCTGGATCGGCTCGCCATCCAGGGCCTCGTGGATGGCGTGTTCGGCATCCAGACGGATCAGCGCAGGCAGCACCTCGGCATAGACCTCGAGCAGCCGTGCGACCTCGGCTTCACCGTGCGCCAGGTTGATGTTGTGGCTGCCGAGGCTCAGGATCCCGCGCTTGCACAGCTCCTGAATGAAGTAGCTCTTGAGCAGCCAGCTGGAGTGGTTGGGGGAATCGCTGATGAGCAGGAAGCTCCAGCTCGGGTGGCCGGCGCTCTGCAGCCAGCTCGGGGCATCCAGCCTCTGCAGCAAGGCATCGAGTTCGCTAAGCAATTGCTGGCCACGTTCGGCCAGTCGTGCGGGCACATCCAGTCGACGCATCTTCTTGATCACGGCGTTGGCGGCCGCGAGGGCGATGGCATCGCCGCCGAAGGTGCCGGAGAAGAAGATATCCTCCATGCGCCGCATGTGCTCGCGGCGGCCCACCACGGCGGAGATGGGGAAGCCGTTCGCCATCCCCTTGCCGAAGGCGGCCAGATCCGGGGTGACGCCGAACAGGGTCTGGGCACCGCCAAGGTGGAAGCGAAAACCCGTGATGGTCTCATCGAAGATGAGCAGGGCGCCGTGCTGGTCGCACAGCTGGCGCAGGCCGGGCAGAAATTCGGGGGAGGGCCAGGCGACATTCATCGGCTCCAGGATCACGGCGGCAAACTCGCCGGGGTGAGCCTCGAGCTGGGCCCGCAGGGAGGCCAGATCGTTGTAGTCAAAGCGATGAGTGAGCTCGCGCACGCACTCGGGCACCCCCAGGTGGCGGGTGGTGGAGCCTATGTACCAGTCCTGCCAGCCGTGGTAGCCACAGACGGCGACTCGCTCACGGCCGGTCACGGCGCGGGAGAGGCGGATACAGGCGGAGGTGGCGTCGGTGCCGTTCTTGCCAAAGCGTACCATCTCGGCGCAGGGGATGAGCTCGATAAGCTGCTCCGCCACTTCGGTCTCCAGCCGGTGAGGCAGCGAGAAGATGGAGCCCAGGTTGAGCTGCTCCAGCACGGCCTGGTTCACGTCCGGGTCACAGTAGCCCAGGCTGATGGCCAGCAGGCCGCTGGCAAAATCCAGGTACTGGTTGCCATCCACGTCCCAGACCGTTGCGCCTTCACCGCGCTCGATAAACAGGGGGGCGGCGCCGTAGGGGAAGCAGAGACGGCTCTTGGAGAAGGTCTGGGAGCCCAGGGGAATGCTCTGCTCTGCCCGGGCGGAGAGTGCCAGTGAATGCTGATAACGTGAGGTCATGGGTGCTTCTCCTTGGCCAGCGAGCTTGCCAGCCCTTCATTGCGCTGATGCCGGGTATTCAGGGTCGCGAGATATGGCGCCCGAGCCAGCAAATTGAGGATGTCGTTAGTGGTAAATGCTGGGTTTGCAGGGTAAAGCTGTCTGTAAATCTGTTCAATCAGCTCAAAATCGGCGGGTTCATCTACCGTCCAGCGCAGATGAGACAGGCTCGGCTGGCGTGCCAGCTTGCCTATGTTGAACTGCGTTTCATGTTGGCGGATGTAGTAGGTGACGTGTTCACGCTGAACCTGGCTATGGGCCTGCTCGGCCAGCAGGTTGAGGGTGCCGGCACTCAGGATCTCGGCGTCCAGCCCATCCGGGTAGCTGGGGTCCCAGCAGTTGCTGCTGTAGTCATAGCCGCCAGCCAGATGCAGTTCGATGAGCTCGTCGATGAGCTCGGGATCCGCCAGCGGGCAGTCGCCGGTCAGTCTGACGACATGAGCCGGTGCAAAGGGTTGGGCCGCCAGGTGGAAACGTGCCAGCACATCGTTCAGGGGCCCACGAAAACAGGGAACACCGAGTCGCTCACAAAGCCGGGCGATGGCTTCATCGTCGGCCTGATCGCTGGTGGCGACCATCAACTGATCCAGCCCTGTCGCGCGTTTGAGCCGCTCAATCTGACGTGCGAGCATAGGTTCGCCCAGCAAGGGTTTGAGCACCTTGCCAGGCAGCCGGCTGGAGCCCGCCCTGGCTTGCAAGATTCCGAGGATCATGATGATGTCCACATGGCCGGATTGATGAGGAAGGGGTCGTCGCAGGCGAGGCCGGCGAGCTCGGTGTCGGGCCACTGAGGCAGATGGCCATGGGCCGCGCCTATGGCCGCCAGCTCATAGGCATGACAGACCCCCACCACGAAACGGCTGACCTGCGGCAGGGCCGCTGTCAGCGAGAGCGCCTTGACGAGGGGGGAGAGATGGGGATGCCAATTGTCCAGCCGCGCCAGCGGCTCGGCGAAGGACTGGAAATAAGCCGGGCGCATCGCCGGCTGCATCAGCAGCAGTCCCTGCAGGAAGAGGGAGCGTACGTGGATCTCGCAGCCCATATCCTGCAACCGATTGAGCCAGCCCGAACGCAGGAAGCGCTGATCGAGCAAGTTGGCGGGCAGTTGCACCAGTTGCAATGGGTTGCCCTGGCTCAACCACAGATCCAGCTCATCCGGGGAGTAGACCGACACCCCCAGCTTGCCCACCTTGCCTTGTCGCTGTAGATCCATCAGCCGCTCGAACAGGGCGGGGCTGGTGTCCTGGCCGCGATGGAGCAGCAGGCCATCCAGCCTCGGGCGTGCCAGTTGGCGCAGGCTGTTGTCGACGGAAGCAGCGACCTCGCTGGCCAGGATACCGGGGGCCAGCTTGTCCACCAACAGAAAGTCGGCGCTGTGGCGGCTGCCGAGCCGCGACTCCGCATTGCCATAGGCTTGCGCCGTGTCCAGGGTATCGATGCCCAACTGGCGAGCCAGCGTCAGGATATCGTCGAGGGCATCATCACCGACCTGTCCAGCCCGATTGCTGATGCCGTAATCGAGCCCAAACTGCACCGTGCCCAGGGCTAGGCGCATAGCACCCGCTCCAGGGCCTGGATGACCCTGTCCTGATCGGCCAGGGAGAGCGCGGGGAACAGGGGCAGGCTGATGGCCTGACGGTAGTAGGCCTGGGCGCCGGGGTAATTGGCGGGATCCTGCCCCAGCTCACGGTAGTAGGGTTGGGCCGGGATGGGCATGTAATGCACATTCACCCCTATGCCTGCGTCTCGCAGGCGGGCAAATACCTGGTCGCGGTCGGCAACCTGGATCACGTAGAGGTGGTAGCCGGAGCGGCGATCCTCGCATTGACGCAGTGGCCTGACCGGCAGCCGGGTCAGCAGCTCGTCGTAACGGGCTGCCAGCTGCTGACGCTGGTCGATAAAGTGGGACAAGCGGCTCATCTGGCTCAGACCCAGCGCGGCCTGGATGTCGGTCAGACGGTAGTTGAAGCCGAGCACCTGCTGTTCGTAGTACCAGCCACCCGGGCTGGGCGAGCTCAGTTGCTCGGGATCCCGGGTGATGCCGTGGCTGCGATAGAGCCGCAGCTTGGCGGCCAGCGCGGCATCGCGGGTGGTGACGGCGCCCCCTTCCCCCGTGGTGATGGGTTTCACGGGATGGAAGCTGAAGACGGTCATGTCGCTGTAGGTGCAACTGCCGATGGGGCTGTCTTGATAGCTGGCGCCCAGAGCGTGGCAGGCATCCTCAATCAGGCGAACGTCATATTGCCGACACAGGGCGCCAATTTCCGCCAGATCGCAGGGCTGACCCGCCAGGTGCACGGCGACCAGCGCCTTGGGCTGAGCCGGGGTGCCCTGAACGGCCTCCAGCTTGGCGCGCAGCGCCGCCACGCACAGGTTGCCGGTATCGGGCTCCACATCGACAAAGTCCACCTGGGCGCCGCAGTAGCGGGCACAGTTGGCGGAGGCGACGAAGCTGATGGCAGAGACCCAGACCCAGTCATTGTTGTCCAGTGCCAGCACGGCACAGGCGAGGTGCAGGGCCGTGGTGCCATTGTTGCAGGCGACTACATGGGGGACCTGGCAATAATCGGCCAGTCCCTGCTCAAAGGCGGGGACCGCCTCACCCTGGGTGAGATAGTCCGACTTCAGGACGGCAACAACGGCATCGATGTCATCATCTGTGATGGATTGGCGTCCATAGGGGATCATTCGGCTAGCACCTGCTGGTTCATCATCTGTAATTCGTCTATCGACAGAAAGTGCTGATTGTTTAGGGAATTGTATTCAAAACCGGGTTCGACCAGGGTGGCCGTTTCCCCAATGGCATTGGTTGTGAAGTCGTTGTTGCGACTGCTGAAACTGATGCTCGGGGAGATCACGTAATAATCCTTGAACTCGAAGGTGTGATAGGAGTCGTCGGCCGGGCACATGACCTCGTGCAGCTTCTCGCCGGGGCGAATGCCGATGATCTCTTGTGGCAGTTCCGGCGCCATGGCGCTGGCCAGATCCGTGATGCGCACGGACGGGATCTTGGGGATAAACAGCTCCCCCCCCTTCATCCGCTGGAAATTGGTCAGCACGAAGTCGACCCCTTGTTGCAAGGTGAGCCAGAAGCGGGTCATCTCGGCGTGAGTGATCGGCAGATGGCTGGCACCCTCTCTGATCAGCCTGTCGAAGAAGGGCACCACTGAGCCACGAGAGCCCACCACGTTGCCATAACGGACCACGGAGAAGATGGTCGGGTTCTTGCCCGCCATATTATTGGCGGCGACAAACAGCTTGTCGGAGCAGAGTTTGGTGGCGCCATAGAGGTTGACCGGGTTGGCGGCCTTGTCGGTGGAGAGGGCGATCACCTTCTCGACCCCGTTATTGAGTGCCGCCTTGATGACGTTTTCCGCGCCCCCCACGTTGGTCTTGATGCACTCCATGGGGTTGTATTCGGCAGCAGGTACCTGCTTGAGGGCGGCGGCATGCACCACGAAGTCCACGCCGTGCATGGCCATGTTGAGCCGCTCTGCGTCTCGTACATCACCGATGAAGTAACGCATGCAGGGGTGGTTGAAACGCTGCTGCATCTCGAACTGCTTGAGTTCATCACGGGAATACACGATCAAACGGCTGGGGGTGTAACGGGAGAGGACCGTCTCGATGAATTTCTTGCCAAAGGAGCCGGAACCCCCGGTGACCAGGATCGTTTTTCCGTTGAACATGTTGGTGTCCCATGATGAAGGTGTGTGTCTGCGAAAATTAAAAGCATATTCTGTGCCAGAACCCATCTTTGGCATCCTGGTGGCAGACTCGCGATAGGAATGTGGCTCAGGGGGCCGGGTTGGCCTGCGCTATGGCTTCACACACCTTCTCCACCGCGTTGAGGGCTCTGGGGGTGAAGCGGTGCAACTCATCGGGGTTGATGAGCCTGAGCCGCTGGTGCTTGACGGCATCCAGCATGGGCCACTGCTGCCAGTGGGCCAGCACGGCGGGATCCTGACTGCCGGCCAGGATCAGGGTCGGGTTGGCCTTGATCACCTGCTCCAGCCCGAGCTGGGGGTAGGGGGTCCTGGCTTCGGCGGTCACGTTGGTGCCGCCGCACAGTGTGATGGCCTGGCCCGGCCAGGTCGAATCGTTGACGCTGGTGAGCGGCGGGGTCCAGAGCTGGTAGAACACCGATACCGGTTTGGGCTGGCCATAACGGCTCTTCAGGGCATCCAGCCTCGCCAGATAGGCATCGGCCTGGGCATTGGCGCTTCGTTCGACGCCAAGCAGCGCGCCCAGGCGGCGCATCTCGTCGGCCAGGGAGGCAAAGTCGGTCGGCTCCGAATAGAAGACGGGAATGCCGAGTTGCTCGATGGGGGCCAGCATGCGGGACTGGGCCGAGCGCCAGGCCACCACCAGATCCGGCTTCTGGGCCAGCAGGGCTTCCAGGTTGATGCTGCGGTAGTTGGCAACCTGTGGCCGGGTTTTCACCTCGGGGGGAAAATCGGAGGCATCGTCGGTGGCGACGATGCGATCCCCTGCGCCTATGTCAAACAGCAGCTCGGTCAGGTGGGGGGTAAGGCTGATGATCCGCTGCGGGGGTTGTGCCAAGCCCGAGAGCGGCCAGCAGAGCAGGCAAAGCAGAACGCCAAGGGCACGCAGGTCGAAGAGGCTAGCCACGGGACAACTCCAGCAGGCTGAGCAGCAGCGCCAGCGTCAGCCAGCTCCAACCGATCAGCAACAGGAGATGGAGCAGGCGCAGTGGTGAGTCGGCGACGGGGTCGGCGTGGGCGTCAAACACCGGGAAGCGCACGAGCTGCCCCTGATAATAACGTGGGCCCCCCAACCGGTTGCCCGTGGCGTGCGCCAGCAGGCTGAGCAGGCAGCCCATGGCCGGATAGGGCCAGTGCAGGGCCGCGCGCAGTCGGCTACCCAGTTGGCGCAGCTGGCTCAGGCACAGCGGCAGCGCCAGCAGCAAGATGGCGGGCGCACAGAGCCCTTGGTAGAGCGCGGCGGCGGGGCGGCCGAAATAGGCAAACTGCGGCTGTTTCGGGCTCCAGCCCTGATTCATCAGCTGGGTGAGGCGCCAGAGCAGGGCACCTTGTACCCCCGCCAGGGCGAAGCCCAGCAAGGGGCCAGCCCATTGGCCCACCAGTCGCAGCACACAGCTCTCGCTCACCGCCTTGTTCAATCCCATCACCGACAGGGTGCCCGTCTCGCGCCTGAGCCAGGGCGCCACCTGTAACCGGGCCACCACCAGCGTCTCCTGCGTCTCCTGCGTCGCCAGCGCCCGGGTCGCCTTGGCGAGTTCGCGCAGGGGCCGGGATTCCAGCATCAGCAGCAGGAACAGGAGATCGAACAGGGGTTCGGACAGGGAGAGGTTGCGCAGCGCCCAGAGTCCGGCGGCGCAGGGCAGCCAGACCACCAGCAGGGCCAGCAGCCCCGCCTGGGTTTGTTGCCTGGGCGAGCCATCGGGGCGATACACCCGCTGGCCGAGGCGCGTCAGCAGCGGCACCGTGGCCCCGAGCCGGAAACGGGCTGGCCAGGGCAGGATAGCCTCCAGCAGGGCGGCGCCCACTAATATGGCCGCTGTCGTTGATGCCAGCGAGGCGGCCATGGGTGCCAGGTTGGCGGTGTCGATCACAGCTTGCCGAGCAGCGCCATGATCATCTCGGCGGAGTGTTGGCCCGCCACTTCGATGAAGGCATCGAAGGATTCCACCTGCTCCTTGCCGGCGATGTCAGACATGGCGCGCACCACCAGATAGGGCACCTTGAACATGTGGCACACCTGGCCGATGGCAGCCCCTTCCATCTCCACCGCCAGCATCTGCGGGAAGTCGGCGCGGGCCTTGGCGATGGCGTCCGGCTTGCACATGAATTGATCGCCGGTGCAGATGAGGCCGACCTTGGTCTGGTGCTTGCCTTGCTCGGCGATGCAGCTCTGGGCGAGGGCGATCAGCTTCTCGTCGCAGGGGAAGGCGGCGGGCTGCTGGGCCATCTGACCCATCTCGTAACCGAAGGCGGTCACGTCCACGTCGTGGAAGCGCATTTCGCTGGCGATCACCACGTCACCTATGTGCAGGTCCTGGGCGAAGCCGCCGGCGGAGCCGGTGTTGATGACGCAATCCGGGGCGAATTTTTCCAGCAGCAGGCTGGTGGCGACGCTGGCGGCGACCTTGCCGATACCGGAGCGAGTCAGGATCACCTCTTTACCGGCCAACCGGCCCTGATAGAACTCGCAGCCGCCCAGTTGCAGGGTGGTCAGTTCGCTCAGCTGGCTGCGCAGCAGGGCCACTTCCTGCTCCATGGCGCCGATAATACCTACTTTCATCCTCTACCTCGTCTCTCTGGTCTTGCGCGGGGTCGGCCGCTTGGCCGAAATAAGTTGGCGCGGATCATAGCAAAAGATAAGGGCGGCGCCGAGTGCCTACGGTCGAATGCAGACGGGGGAGGCCGGAGTGGCGTCTAAATAAACCGGCCAGCTCCTCCGACCAGTCATCCGCGCTTTACCCCAGGGCGGTATCCAGCGTCATCATCAGGGCGAAGCCCGCCATCAGGCCCAGAGTGGCAAAAGTGGCATAGGTCTGGTGACTGTTGAGGTGGGTATTCGGGATCCCCTCGTGGAAGACCACTGGCTACATGGGGTGCCAGCGTCTCAACCCAGCGCCGTGTCGAGCGTCATCATCAGGGCGAAGCCCGCCATCAGCCCCAGGGTGGCATAGGTCTGGTGACCGTTGCGATGGGTTTCCGGGATCACCTCGTGGGAGACCACGAACAACATGGCGCCGGCGGCAAGTCCCAGGCCAATGGGGTAGGCGATAGCCATGCCGCTGGCGAGTCCCACCCCGAGCAGGGCACCGAGCGGTTCCAGCAGGCCGCTGCCGATGGCCACCAGCACGGCGACCGAGGGACGAAAACCGGCGGCGCACATGGCCAGCGCCACCGCCAGCCCTTCCGGAATGTCTTGCAGGGCGATGGCGGTGGTTAGCGGCAAGCCCACCGCCATGTCCCCCTGGGAGAAGCTGACCCCGATGGCCATGCCTTCCGGCAGGTTGTGCAGGGCGATGGCGAACACGAACAGCCAGACCCGGGAGCAACTCTCGTGGCCGGGGCCGCAGGGGCCCGTCTTGTCGTGCTCGTGGGGGGTGAATTGATCCAGCCCCAGCATCAGCAAGACGCCGAGGGTCATGCCCGCGACCACCACCACGGCGGCGAGAAAGCCGTCGCCGGTGATCCCCTCGGCGGCCTCGAGCCCCGGCAGCAGCAGGGAGAAGGCACTGGCCGCCAGCATCATGCCGGCAGCGAAGCCCAGCATGCCATCCTCCACCCGTTGCGGCACAGAGCGCAGGAACAGGGCCGGCAGGGCACCGAGCGCCGTGGCGGCGAAACCGGCGACCCCGCCGATGAGGCCATAACGTACGCCCGGGCTGATGTCACCGGCCGCCAGCATGATCAGGCTCTGCAGCAGGAGCAGCAAGACGGCGATCAGGGCGACGAGCAGCCCGAGGGCGGTGAGGGGGCGAGCCTGGATCTGCTCGCGCAGTTGAGCAGACCAGGGGGACGGCAGGGTCGACGCGTTATCCATGAACAAGACCTCGGGGGCAGTGAGAGTGAAGAGACGAGGACGCCATTACATAACCTGACCCGCGGTTTGTCCACGAGGACGGGTCGATTGTGACAATCGGCTCAAGTTTGCCGTCTCCCGGTCGCTATTGTGCCTGGCGCAGAGCGCCGATTGAAATCGATAAAGGCGATGAGGCCGTGGGGGGATTGTGGTAAGGTGCCGCCCCTTGCGAAGTCTCCTCCCTTTGATCTTTCGCGATTTTTTGCATTTCCCGTCAGGACTCTCGGGTCATCGCTCACAGGGATGTGATCGTCACAGCACCGCTGCTCATCAGCAGTTGAGGATCACCGCCACCATGTCTTACAAGAATCTCTCCATCGGCAAGAAGATTGCCGTGGTCTTTTCGGTCATTGCCGTCATCAACGTGATATTCGGCCTCTTTCTCGCCAGCGAATTGCGCGACATACGGTCTCGGGTGCTGAATTTCACCGACTCCACCCTGCCCAGCGTGATCTCGGTGGAGAACCTGCTCTATGACGTCTCCTATGTGCGCCGCGCCCAGTTTGCCCTGTTGATGATCGAGGATGCCGCCGATCTGCAGGCCCGCCGTGGCCGCATCCAGGACAACATCAACAAGGTCGAGCGCGCCCTCAGTGCCTATGAGGCGACGGTGGGGGACGACAACGAGCGGCGGGTGTTCATGGGCGCCAGGCAGCACTGGCAACAGTACCTGAGCGCGGTCAACCGGGTCGACAGCCTGCTGGCACAGGGCAACATGGCGCAGGCCAAGGATGAGCTGTTCCAGTCCAACGGGGCTTATGCCGAGCTGGAGCGCTCGGTCAATGGCCTGGTGGACGTCAACCTCGGCTTCGTGCAGGAGAACCGTGGCAGCCTGCTCGGCAGCGTCAGCATGGTGATCAACTCCGCCACCGTAGGGATAGGTGCCCTGCTGCTGTTCATGGGGTTCATGACCTGGTTCCTCACCCGCCAGATCTGCCTGCCGCTGCAGGCGGTGGTGGCCCAGGCCAATGCCATCGCCGCCGGCGATCTGACCCATCAGCTGGATCGCCAGCATATCGGCCAGGATGAGCTCGGCATGCTGGCCAGGGCCTCCCTCAAGATGCAGGACAACCTGCGCGGTCTCATCGAAGAGGTGGTGGCTGCCGTGACCCAGCTCGGTGCCGCCATCGAGGAGGTGAGCGCCGTCTCCGAACAGTCGGCGCAAGGGATCCAGAGCCAGCAGCAGGAGATCGCCATGGTGGCGACCGCCATGGCCCAGATGAAGGCGACCGTGGCCGACGTGGCGGGCAATACCGAGGTCGCCTCGGAATCCGCCAGCTCCGCCAATGCCCTGGCCAGACGGGGCAATCAGGATGTGCAGGGGGCCCTGGTGGCCATCACCCGGGTCGCCGAAGAGATAGAGCAGGCGGGCACCCTGGTGACCGAGCTTGAGCGGGAATCCGCCCAGATCAACCTGGTGGTGGACGTGATCCGCGGCATTGCCGATCAGACCAACCTGCTGGCCCTCAACGCCGCCATCGAGGCGGCCCGCGCCGGTGAGCAGGGCCGTGGTTTCGCGGTGGTGGCCGACGAGGTGCGCACCCTGGCGGGCCGTACCCAGGCCTCCACCGGCGAGATAGTCGCCATCATCGAGACCCTGCAGGCCCGTGCCAATCAGGCGAAGGCGGTGACCGGCCAGAGCTGCGAGATGATCCGCCAGTGCGTGGTGCAAAGCGAGCAGACCAGCTCGGGCATCCAGCAGATAGAGGAGGCGGTGGCCCAGATAGCCGACATGGCGATCCAGATTGCCAGCGCCTGCGGTGAGCAGGACGCGGTCTCCGATGAGCTCGGTCGCAACGTGGAGCGGATCAACGACTCCTCCAACGAGGTGGCGACCGGCGCCGATCACACCGCCCGTGCCTGCCTGGAGTTGAGCCAGCTGGCGGCCGGCCTGCGCCAGACCATAGGCCGCTTCCGCCTGGCCTGATGCCAGGCAGTTCGCTGCCAAGGTTCAGTACGCCCTGTTGCGGGGCGCACTGAACCGTCGGGCACAGACAAAAAAACGGGGCCCATGGCCCCGTTTTTTATCGCTCGCCAGCGGCTGGCTTAGACGCTCTGGCCCAGACCCGCGCCCGCATCCTTCTTGGCGATCAGCTCAATCTTGTAACCGTCCGGGTCTTCCACGAAGGCGATGACGGTGGTGCCACCCTTCACGGGGCCCGGCTCGCGGGTGATCTTGGCGCCGGCGGCGCGCAGGGCATCGCAGGTGCCATAGATGTCGTCCGCTTCCAGGGCGATGTGGCCGTAGGCCGAGCCCAGCTCGTACTCGCTCACGCCCCAGTTGTAGGTGAGCTCGATGACGGCTTCATCCTTCTCGTCACCGTAACCGACGAAGGCCAGGGTGTACTTGTATTCGCTGTTTTCGCTCTTGCGCAGCAGCTTCATGCCGAGCACCCGGGTGTAGAAGTCGATGGAGCGTTGCAGATCGCCGACGCGCAGCATGGTGTGCAGAATTCTCATTGCTTGACTCTCCAGATAAGTGATTCGTACTGATTTCTTATAAACCGGCAGAAGAAAATAGGTTCAACAGCGGCAGCAGGTACTGGTGGCTCTGTTTCTAGCTCTCCGGATAGACTTTTTCTTTGTACTCGCACAAGTCTTCGATGATACAGGAGCCACAGCGCGGTTTGCGCGCCAGGCAGGTGTAGCGACCGTGCAGGATCAGCCAGTGGTGCACATCCAGCTTGAACTCGGCGGGCACCACCTTGAGCAGCTTTTCCTCCACCTGATCCACGTTCTTGCCCACCGCGAAACCGGTGCGATTCGACACCCGGAAGATATGGGTATCGACGGCGATGGTGGGCCAGCCGAAGGCGGTGTTGAGCACCACGTTGGCGGTCTTGCGGCCGACCCCGGGCAGGGCTTCGAGCGCCTCGCGGTCCTCCGGCACTTCACCGCCGTGGCGCTCCAGCAGGATGGCGCAGGTCTTGATGACGTTCTCGGCCTTGGTGTTGAACAGGCCTATGGTCTTGATGTACTGCTTCACCCCGTCCACCCCGAGGGCCAGCATGGCGGCAGGGGTGTTGGCCACCGGATAGAGCTTGTCGGTGGCCTTGTTGACGCTGACATCGGTGGCCTGGGCCGACAGCAAGACGGCGATCAAGAGCTCGAACGGCGAGTTGAAGTTGAGCTCGGTGGTGGGGTGCGGGTTGTTGTCCCGCAGCCGCTCCAGAATTTGTCTGCGTTTTTGGTTATTCATCGAGTCTCGAGTCTGGTTCTTTTAAAGCTGAGTCGCGCGGGCTCCGGGGGCCGGCACGGCGCAGTGGGCCTTGTCGGCGGCCTGCTTGCGGCCCATGCGATCGTTGATGGCATTCTTGGCGGCGATGAGCAGCCCCAGACCGATGAAACCACCGGGCGGCAGGATGGCGATCAACAGGCTGGCATCGGCATGGAACAGCTCGATGCGCAGGGACTTGGCCCAGTCTCCCAGCAGCAGATCGGCGCCGTCGAACAGGGTACCCATGCCGATGATCTCGCGCAGACCCCCCAGCACCAGCAGCACCAGGGTGAAGCCCAGCCCCATCATGAAGCCGTCGACGGCCGCCAGCAGGGGCGGGTTCTTGGAGGCATAGGCCTCGGCCCGGCCGATGATGACGCAGTTGGTGACGATCAGCGCGATGAAGATGCCGAGCGCCTGATAGAGGCCATAGGTGTAGGCGTTCATCAGCAGCTGCACGCTGGTCACTAGGGCCGCGATGATCATCACGTAGACCGGGATGCGAATGTCCTTGGGCACCCAGTTGCGCACCAGGGAGATGGCGAGGTTGGAGCTCACCAGCACCACCATGGTCGCCAGCCCAAGCCCGAGGGCGTTGGTGAAGGTGGAGGAGACCGCCAGGGTCGGGCAGAGCCCCAGCACCTGCACCAGGGAGGGGTTGTTCTTCCACAGCCCCTGCAGCATCAGCTCCTTGAGCTCTTCGCGGCGACCATTGCCTTCGTTGGCGAGGCTCTGGCCGTCAATCACATCAATCTGTTCCATCTGTTGGCTCCGCTGTTCTCGAGTAGCCCGTGCCGGCCATCAATCTGTTCTGTTTCAGTGTATGAGCCGCCATGGTCAGGGCGCGGCGTCACAGGGGGGGGCATCACGCAGCAACTCCGGGTGCTGTTGTTGCAACAGCAGCAGGTTTTTCACTGCCTTGACCACGGCGCGAGGAGTGATGGTGGCGCCGGTGAAGGCGTCGAATTCGCCCCCATCCTTCTTCACCGCCCAGCTGGCGCCGTTGTCGGCATTGAGCACCCGACCCATGAAGCTGTCGATCCAGTTGGATTTTTTCAGCTCTATCTTGTCCCCAAGGCCCGGGGTTTCCTTGTGGGTCAGCACCCGTACCGCGCTGACCGCCCCTTTGGCATCGGTACCGACCACCATGCGAATGGCCCCACTGTAGCCGTCGGGGGCGATGGTTTCCAGTGCATAGCCGGTCGGCACGCCGTTCAGGGTGGCGCTATAGAGCGGCATGCCCTGATCACTGCCCAGGAACTCGCGGCTGGTGACAAGCCGGCAACTGGCCACCAGATCGTTGTCGTAGCTGCCCTCCGGCAACAGGGCTTCGAGGGTGCGCAGCTTCTCCAGCTGTTGCTGGTGGGCGATCCTGCCTTCGGTCAGTTCGTTGGTCAGCACCACTATGGCGGTGCAGCCCAGGGCGAACAGGGCCAGGGTCACGCCGTTCTTGCGCATGCTGTTTAACATGGGAGGATTCCTGAGAGTGAGGTGCGAGCGGCGATCATTTGCGACGATCCCCATAGACCTTGGGACGGGTCAGGCTGTCGATGAGCGGTACACACAAATTGGCCAGCAACACCGCGAAGGCGAAGGCATCAGGGTAGCCACCGAAGCGGCGGATGAGGTAGACCAGCACGCCGATCAACACCCCGTACACCAGGCGGCCGCGGGGAGTGGTGCTGGCGCTCACCGGATCGGTGGCGATGAAGAAGGCTCCCAGCATAGTGGCGCCGCTGAACAGGTGCAGCATGGGGGTAGCGGTGGCGTCCGGCGTGGCCAGATAGCCCAGCAAGGCCGAGAGCAGCAGGGCCCCCAGCACCGCCACCGGAATGCGCCAGTGGATCACTTTTTGCTGCAACAGGAAGAGGCCGCCCAGCAGATAGCCGAGGTTGACCCAGCTCCAGCCTATCCCGCCCCATCCTTCGAACACCTTGTGAGTCATCACCTCGCTCGCGGTGAGCCCCTGGGTCAGCCCCGTCTTCAGGGTGTCGAGCGGCGTCGCCATGGTGAGGCCATCCACCCCCTGCTTGAGTTGCAGCATGCTGTAACCGTCGAGGCTGAAACCGGTGAAGATCACCGACAGCGCATCCCCAAAGCCGATGTCATAGGCGGCGATGCTGGACGGCGGCAGCCAGCTGGTCATCTGCACCGGGAAGGAGACCAGCAGCAGCACATAGGCCACCATGGCCGGGTTGAACAGGTTCTGTCCCAGCCCGCCGTAGAGCTGCTTGGCGATGATGATGGCAAAGGCGGTGCCCAGCACCAGCATCCACCAGGGCAGCAAGGGCGGCAGGGAGAGACCGATCAGCACGGCGGTGAGCGCCGCACTGCCGTCCAGCAGGGCCGGCTTGACCGGACGATGGCGCAGACGGAGCACCAGCGCCTCGCAGCCCAGCGCCGTCACCAGCGCCAGCAGGACCTGGATGAGGGTACCCCAGCCGAAGAACCAGGTCTGGGCCAACAGGCCCGGCAGGCAGGCCAGGATCACCAGCAACATCAGGGTCTGGGTCTGTTTGCGGTTATGGGCAAAGGGCGCCATCGCGATATTGAACATGGATCAGTGGCTCTTGTCTGAAAGTGGATCTGACTCGCGCTGGTCGAGTTTGGCGGCTTCGGCGGCTGCCTTCTTGGCCTTGGCGCGAGCGATGGCAGCGGCAATGGCGGCCTTCTTGGGATCGACCTCGCCGGCGGGCGCTGGCGCGCTGGCTGCGGGGGTCACAACCTCGCTGACGGCGGCGGGCTCGCCATCGGCATTGCCTTCATCGGTGGCCTGCGCCGCCTTCTTGGCCTTGGCGCGGGCGATGGCAGCGGCGATGGCGGCCTTCTTGGGATCGACCTCGCCAACGGGTGCTGGCTCGCTGGCTGAGGGGGCTACAACCTCGCTGGCGGCGGCGGGCTCGCCATCGGCATTGTCTTCCCCCGTCGCCTGAGCGGCTTTTTTAGCCTTGGCACGGGCGATGGCAGCGGCGATGGCGGCCTTCTTGGGATCGACCTCGCCAACGGGTGCTGGCTCGCTGGTTGCGGGTGTCACAACCTCGCTGACGGCGGCGGGTTCGCTATCGGCATTGCCTTCATCGGTGGCCTGCGCCGCCTTCTTGGCCTTGGCACGGGCGATGGCGGCGGCGATGGCCGCCTTCTTGGGATCTGCCTCGGCGACGGGAGCCGGTTCGACCGCCGGGGCCTCGGCCGCTTCCCCCGCAGCCTGAGCGGCCTTCTTGGCCTTGGCACGGGCGATGGCGGCGGCAATGGCCGCCTTCTTGGGATCGACCTCGGCGACGGGAGCCGGTTCGGTCACAGTGGCCTCGGCTGTGTTGGCCTCGGTGTCAGCGGCGGCCGCTTCCTCCGCAGCCTGAGCGGCCTTCTTGGCCTTGGTACGGGCGATGGCGGCGGCGATGGCCGCCTTCTTGGGATCGACCTCGGCGACGGGGGCCGGTTCGGTCACAGTGGCCTCGGCTGTGTTGGCCTCGGGCTCGGCGATCGCTTCCCCCGCAGCCTGGGCGGCCTTCTTTGTCTTGGCACGGGCCAGGGCGGCGGCGATGGCGGCCTTCTTGGGATCTGCCTCGGGCGTCACCGCCGTGATGGTGGCGACCGTTTCATCGCCATCGCTGGCCTTGGCGGCGCGACGGGCCAGCGCCTCCTGCTTGCGGGCTTCGCGGGCCGCCATCATGGCGGCGTTGTCCGGTTGCGCCTCTGCACCGACGGCGGTGGCCGCCTGCTTGGCCTTGAGACGGGCCAGGGCGGCGGCGACCGGGTCTTCCCCACCCGCCGTCGTCATGGCCTGGCGACGCTGGGCCGCCGCTTCGGCATGGCGGGCCTCGCGCGCGGCTTTTTCCCGCTCGAAGCGGGCCTGCTTGGCCTCGAATCGCTGCTTGGCGCGCTCGGCCTTCTCGGCCTCGGCGTGGACCTCGCGGATGTCATCCTTGGCAATCTTGTAGTACTGCACCAGCGGGATCTCGCTCGGGCAGACCCAGGCACAGGCGCCGCACTCGATGCAGTCGAACAGGTTGAGCCCCTCGGCCTTGTCGTACTCCTTGGCCCGGCTGTACCAGTACAACTCCTGCGGCAGCAGGTTGGCGGGGCAGACGTCGGAACAGGCGCTGCAACGGATGCAGGACTGCTCGGGGCCGGGGGGCGGCAGCTCGGCCCGGGTGGGGGAGAGCAGGCAGTTGGTGGCCTTGACCACGGGCACCATGGCGTGGGGCAGGGTGAAGCCCATCATGGGGCCGCCCATGATGACGCGCTGATCCGCCTCCGGCTGCAGCTCGAAGCGCTGCAACAGCCAGCGCACCGGTGTGCCGAGGCGCACCCAGGCGTTGCCCGGCTTCTTGAAGGCATCCCCGGTGAGGGTGACGATGCGCTCGATCAGCGGCTCACCGTCGATGATGGCGCGCTTGATGGCAAACACGGTGGCGACGTTGAGCACCATGATGCCCATGTCGACCGCCCGGCCGCCCTTGGGAACCTGACGTCCGGTGAGCAGCTCTATGGTCTGCTTGGCCCCGCCGGAGGGGTACTTGGTCGGCACCGCCTTGACCAGCACATCCGGGTCTGTGGCATGGCGGTTGAGGGCGTCGATGGCCGCCGGCTTGTTGTCTTCCACCCCGATCAGGGTCAGCTTGGGCTTGAGCAGGTGCTTGAGCACCCGGATGCCGTCCATGATCTCGTCGGCATACTGCTGCATCAGCCGATCATCTGTGGTGATGTAGGGTTCGCACTCCAGGCCGTTGACGATCAGGATCTCGGTGAGCTGGCCGCGGCCATCGAGCTTGCTGTGGGTCGGGAACACGGCGCCGCCGAGGCCGGCGATACCGGCCTGCTGGATGCGCTCGAGCAACTCGCCCCGATCCAGATTCCAGTAATCGGGTCTGGCGTCGCGCGGCCCCCAGGCATCCTCGCCGTCCGGGGTGAGCAGGACGCAGAGATCCTCGAGGCCGGAGGGGTGCGCCACCGTATGCTGTTCGATGGCGGTAATGACGCCGGAGGTGGAGGCATGGACCGGCACTATGCGGCCCTTGTCATAGCGGGTCAGGGGTTGGCCCTTCTTGACCTTGTCGCCGACCTGCACCAGCAGATCGCCGGCAGGGCCCGCGTGCTGGCGCACCGGGATGATGAGCTGGGGCGGCAGACCCGCGTCCACCACCGGGGTCAGGCTGGACTGATCCTTGTTTTCGGGAGGATGAATGCCGCCGTGGAAATCCCACAGGTTTCCGGCTTTGATACGTTCGAGCAGGTGCTGCATGGTTACTCCACTATCTTGACCGGAATGGCGACCTTGGCCAGATCCCATTTCCAGTTATCGACCGTGGTCGGAACCGGGATCATTTCGATACAGTCGGTCGGGCAGGGGTCGACACAGAGATCGCAACCCGTGCACTCGTCTTTGATCACGGTGTGCATCGCCTTGGTGGCGCCGAGGATGGCATCGACCGGACAGGCCTGGATGCACTTGGTGCAACCTATGCACATGTCCTCGTGAATGAAGGCGACCTTCTTGACGGGCACGGCGGCTTCGTCGCCACCGCCAAGCGGCTGGGGCTCGACCCCCATGAGATCGGCTATCTTGCGCATGGTGGCCTCGCCACCGGGCACGCACTTGTTGATCTGATCGCCGTTGGCGAGCGCCTCCGCATAGGGCTTGCAGCCCGGATAGCCGCACTGGCCGCACTGGGTCTGGGGCAGCAGGGCATCGAGCTGATCGACGATGGGATCGGCTTCCACATGAAACTTGACGGCGGCAAAACCCAGGATGAGGCCGAAGACCAGGGCCAGCAGGGCCAGCACCAGGATGGCAAAGAAGATGTGAGTCATAGCGCTATATCTTGATGAGGCCGGTAAAGCCCATGAAGGCCAGCGACATCAGACCGGCGGTGACCATTGCGATGGAGACGCCGCGAAATGGCGTGGGCACATCAGCGGCCACCAGACGCTCGCGCATGGCGGCGAACAGGATCAGCACCAGCGAGAAGCCGCACGCAGCTCCGAAGCCATAGATGATGCTCTGGATGAAGTTGTGATGCTCGTTGATGCTGAGCAGCGCCACGCCGAGCACGGCGCAGTTGGTGGTGATGAGCGGCAGGAAGATGCCGAGCAGGCGATAGAGGGTCGGGCTGCTCTTGCGGATCACCATCTCGGTGAACTGCACCACCACGGCGATCACCAGGATGAAGCCAAGGGTGCGCAGATAGGCGATGTCCAGCGGGATCAGGATATAGTGCTCCATCAGATAGGAGCAGGCGCTGGCGAGCGTCATCACGAAGGTGGTGGCCAGTCCCATGCCGATGGCGGTTTCCAGCTTGCCAGAGACCCCCATGAAGGGGCAGAGGCCGAGAAACTTCACCAGCACGAAGTTGTTGATCAGCACGGTGCTGACCAGTAAAAGCAGGTACTCAGTCATTGACGATGGGTTTTCCGGTGTGAAGGCGGCGGTATTATCTGATGTTAGGTGCCTTTAGACAACCGCAAGGCCGTATGGTTATTATTCGGGGGCCCAATTCATGGAGGCATTGTGCGCCCCTTACCCATTTTTACCCTGACCCTGGCCATGTTGCTCTGGTCCAGTTCCTTTATCGCCCTCAAGCATGTGCTGGACGTCTGGTCCTTCGGCCAGGTGCTCTTTATGCGGATGGGGGTGGCCTCGGGCTGTTGGCTCCTGTGCTATCGCCAGCTTGGCCGGTTCAGCTACCAGAAGGGGGATTGGCGCTGGCTGGCCCTGATGGGCGCCCTGGAGCCCTGCCTCTATTTCCTGCTGGAGGTCAACGCCCTGCGCTACACCAGCGCCGGCCAGGCGGGCATGGTCTGTGCCCTGTTGCCCCTGATGGTGGCCCTGGTGGCCTTCGTGCTGCTCAAAGAGCGGGTGAGCCGCCGTCAGCTGCTCGGCTTTGCCATCGCCATCTTCGGCATCGCCCTGCTGGGATTGGGTGGCGGGGCAGATGAATTCGCTCCCAACGCCCTGCTTGGCAACAGTCTGGAGATGGGGGCCATGCTCTGCGCAGCGACATATTCGGTGGTGTTCAAGAAGCTCTCCAGCCGCTACGGCGTGATGACCCTGACCGCCCTGCAGCACTCTCTTCTTTGCCCCCTTCGCCTTCAGCGCCCCCTGGCCAAGTGCCTGGAGCTGGCAGGACATGGCGGTGATCGTCTTCCTCGGCGCCTTCGTGACCCTGGGGGCCTACCTGCTCTACAACTGGTCGGTGACCCAGGTGAAGGTGACCCTGGCGGCGGCCTACGTGAATCTCATCCCGGTGTTTACCCTGCTGCTTGCCTACCTGTTGCTGGGGGAGACCCTGAACAGCCTGCAGTGGCTCGCCTGCGCCGCGGTGCTGGCCGGGATCGGGGTGGGCCAGCTACCGACGAGACGCCGCCGAGAGCGGGCCACCGCCACCGAGAGTTGACTCCCTGCTTATCGGCTACCCTCTGGACAGAGGGTATCCCGGCCATGAAGGAGCCAAGTGATGAACGACATGATGTTACTGGCAAGGGCGCAGACGCTGCTGACCCACCAGCCTTTCACCCTGAGCGATGCCCGGGCGCTGGAGGCGCTGGAAGAAGAGGCCGTGGGGGAGGAGGGGCTGCGCATCGCCGAGTTATGGGAGTCGGCACTGAGTCTGGCCGATGAGGATGCCAGACGTTATCTGATGGGGGAGGATTGAGCGCGCGGCGCCTCTTTGGTCATCCTGATTGCCAACGAAAACACGGGGACAAGCCCCGTGTTTTCGTTACTGGTATGGCTGTTTGTCAGATGGACAGACTCTTGACGGTATCGGACACCGAGTTGGCGTCTTCGATGATCTCCTCGATGACGCCGGAGATGATGTTGGCCTGATCCTGCCCCGCCATTGCCTTGTCGGAGACGATGGAGACGGTCTGGGTGATCTGGGAGGTGATGCTGGAGTTGTGCTTGATGACGGAGACTATCTCGCTGGTGGAGGTCGAGGTTCTGGCGGCAAGCTGCCTCACCTCGTCTGCTACCACCGCAAAGCCCCGCCCTTGCTCCCCGGCCCTGGCCGCCTCGATGGCGGCATTGAGCGCCAGCAGGTTGGTCTGATCCGCGATGCCACTGATGGTGGAGATGATGGACTCGATGCTTTTGGATTGCTGGTTGAGCTGATCGATCTGCTTGCTGACCTCGTTGACCGAGGTGTTGATGTGGCGAGAGGTATCCAGCACCTTGTCGATGACCTCGCGCCCCTTGGCCGCACTGGCGACGGTTTCGCTGGCGATGGCGCAGGCCTTCTGGGCCGCCTCCCGGGTGGAGATGGACTTCTCGACCCGCTCTGTGATGTCGCTCGCCAGCTTGATGATTTTGACTACCTTGCCTTCGTGATTGAAGATGGGGTTGTAGGTCGCCTCCAGCCAGATCTTCTCGCCACGATGGCCGAGGCGCATGAAGAGCCCGGACTTGATGTCACCGGAACCCAGGTCGCGCCAGAAGTTCGGGTTTTTCTGATAAAACTCGGGATCGCAGAACTGGCGGTGGTGCTTGCCGACCACCTCCTCCAGCCGGTAGCCGAAGCAGCGCAGGAAATTCTGGTTGGCGGTGATGACGGTGCCATCCGGCTGGAAGTCGATCACCGCCAGGGACTTGTCCAGCGCCGCCAGCAGGGCCTGGGTGCGTTCCAGAGAGGATTGCTGCTGGGTCACGTCGGAGGCGACCTTGGCCACCTTGGCCACCTTGCCATCGATCATGATGGGGAAATACGTCGCCTCCAGCCAGATGGGCTTGCCCGACTTCGACTGACGGATGAAGCGACCGTTGCGAGAGGTGCCGCCGCGCAGATCCTGCCACAGATTCTCATAGTCGCGGGTCTTGACGTCTTCGGGGAAGCAGAGCGCGCTGTGGTGCTTGCCGATCACCTCCTCCCGCTGGAAGCCCACTATGTTGAGGAACAGGTCGTTGACGAAGGTGACCATGCCCGCCGGGGTGAACAGGATGAAGGGCACCCGGGACTGGATGGCCTGCTCGAAGGCACTCAATGCCACTACCTTGGCTGCCTGCTCACTCGCTTCCTTGCTGGTCGTATTTTTCCAGAACATAACGGCGCTCCTCCATGAGACCTTGAATGACATGCTCAATCTTATCTGAGTGATTTGACAATAGCGTTGGTGTTCTATGAACCTTAATCGACTCCGGGTTAACTTTTGGTATTTTTTAATTATCAATGCCGATTAATTTAGGGCGCTATCGCCCGTCACCGGGGTAAAGCAGATTTGATCGGATACGAGTGCCAGTGGCATACCCTCATGATACTGGCATGAATGAGTGCCCACAGGCACTGCTTATAAACAGCCCATCCGGGGGGCGTAGAAAGAATAGTTGTTCGTATGAGGCCTCAAGCCCGCGGACCGAGTCGGCGACGATAATGCAGCGGGGAAGATCCCATATGGGTAGAAAAAAACCGTGAAAACACCGAGAGGGAAGAGAAACGAAGGCGCTCGCTGATATCCTGGATGCTCAGGTTTGTTTCGGCCAACCAGAGGCAGGCTTTTTTCAGGCGTACATTTTTCAATAGCTGGCTGAGGTTGGTATTTTCCTGGTTGAGGCGACTATTCACCGTCCAGCGACTCATGCCGATCACGGCACAAATATGCTCCATGAAGCTGGCCTCATCGGCAATATGATTATTTTCGATGGCCTCGTCGAGCAAGGAATATAACAGGGATGAGAACCCTTTCTCATATTCCAGCGCCGCCACCGTTTTCGTAATTTGCCGGTGCTGATTTTGATGGAGCAGCGGCAGATAGCTCTCCACCGGGGCCAGCAAATCGGCTCCCTTGAAGTGGATGACATTGGCATTCTGGCCGAACTGGCAGCGACAGCCGAAGGCATCATCGAGCCGCTTGCGGCCCTCGCCGTCACTGCCACGCAGGCTCACCGCCGTGCTGGCGGTGGGGGCATAGAGACGTACCAGCTCCCTGAGCATCCTGAAGTTGCCGATGGCGGAGCGATTTCGTTGCAGCGGGTCGGCGTCCTCGACATAGCCAATGGCGAGTTGCCCCTCCTCCTGGTGCAGGGTGAACCGATCGCAGTTGCCTATGATGATCCTGTTGCGGATATAGCCGAGCACGGCGTCGCTGGCGGTCTTCTGATTGAGGCAATAACCCACGAGCTCGGGGAACAGCTCATAGGCCTGGCTGATAAGTCGATCCGGTGCATCATCTTGTGACATCTGTTCCTGCCACAAGCTGTCGTATGCCGCCGTCTCCTTGATAAAGCGCAGATGCTGTTTATCCGAGAGGCGGCCATCGTTCTTATCTATTTCATATTGACTGAGATGACACTGCGATATTATGGCGTCGGTATTGACGCCTTGCTCTTTCAGGAAATAAAGCGTCGATCTGGCGATGATATTTGAAACGCTCTTTCCCATATATGATCCCTCATGCCGAGCCTATTTTTATTGTCCAGACAGCATCCTGCCGCGCCGCGGGATTAAGGCATTTTCCGGGCAAGATATCTGCGCGTCAGGTCAAATGCTGTGAAACTTAATGTTCATTGCTGTAACCAAAGGTAACGCTGTGATGACAGCGGCGATATTGCCTGCCGGCACCTCAATGCAAAATAGCCGCCCCCCCATGCAAAGCGGGTTCCCTTGCCTTCGCGATAAGCTGCACAGGCTATTTCGGCTTGTCCATTCGAATAACGCAATGAAAGGGAATCACATGAAACATAACAATAAGGGCCATCACTGGAGTGGTGTGGCGGTCGCCATTGCGCTGGCGCTGGGCGTTCAGGGGTGTAACGACAACAGTTCAACGGCGCAGACCGAGGTGGTCAAGGATAACGCCTACTACCGGGCGCTGGCGGAAGGCATGGTCCAAAAGATGACCCCGGACGAGCGGCTGGGGTTGCTGGTGGGGCCGGGTTATGTGTTTGCCAGCGGGGCCTTCGTGACCAATCTGGATGCCCTGAACAACCTCAAGGGGGATGTGCCGGGCAGCGTGGGCTACATCAACGGTGTCTATAACGCGGAGTCCGGGCTGGACATCGCCGCCAGCAAGCTGGCGGATGGCGCCGCCGGGGTGCGGATAGCGCCGACCCGGGAGGGGGAGTCCGGCACCTTCCATGGTACCGCCTTCCCGGTGGGCACCCTGCTGGCCTCGACCTGGGATGCTGATCTGGTCAAGCAGGTGGGGGCGGCCATCGGCAACGAGGTCAAGGAGTACGGGCTGGATGTCTGGCTCGCGCCCGGCATGAACATTCAGCGCGACCCGCTCAACGGCCGCAGCTTCGAATACTTCTCGGAAGATCCTCTGGTCTCCGGGGTCATGGGGGCCGCCGAGGTGGCGGGGGCCCAGGCCCAGGGGGTGGGCACCACCATCAAGCACTTCATCGCCAACAACGCCGAGACCTCCCGCTCCATCGTCGACAACATCATCTCGCCGCGCGCCATCCGTGAAATTTACCTGCGGGGCTTCCAGTACGCCGAGGAGCACGCCAATCCCTGGGCGGTGATGACCGCCATGAACAAGGTCAACGGCACCTACACCGGACAGTGGACGGATCTCAATACCCAGGTGCTGCGCAATGAGTGGGGCTTCGAAGGCTTCGTGATGAGCGACTGGTGGTCGGGGGATGGCCACTATGCGGACATGATCAACTCCGGCAACGATCTGATTGAGCCGGGCGGCCCGGCGCTGCCCTATGGCTACGGTGACGCCCTGACCGGTTTGCAGGAGGCCTATGCCGCCGGCAGCCTGAGTGCCGATGCCATAGCGCAAGGGGCGGTGCGGATCCTGACCCAGGTGCTGAAGATGCCCTCGAATCAGGGCTATGTCCCCACCAATGCCCCGGATCTGGCGAGCCATGCTAGCCTGTCCCGTCAGGCGGCCAGCGACGGCATGGTACTGCTGAAGAACCATCAGGCCAGCTTGCCGCTGGCCGGGGGCAGCAAGGTCGCCTCCTTCGGGATCACCCAGATCAACACCCTCAAGGGCGGCGCCGGCAGCGGTGACGTGAATGCGGCCCATACCGTCAACGTGGCGGATGGGCTGGCACAGCAGTTTGCCGTCGATGGCGGATTGGATGCCTTCTACCGCTCCTTCTTCGAGCAGAACAAGAGTGCGAGCGACTTCGGTGGCATCTCCACCGTCGTGAGTTGCCCGGAGCCGGCGCTGAGCCAGACCGAGATCGCGGCCTATGCGGCCAGCAATGACGTCGCCGTCATCACCCTGGGCCGCAACTCCATGCAAGGGGTGGATCGCCAGAACGTGAAGGGCGACTATCAGCTGTCGGATGTGGAGCAGAGCCTCATCGACAACGTCAGCAGCGCCTTCCACGGTCTGGGCAAGAAGGTGGTGGTGGTGCTCAACACAGGTGGCGTCATGGATACCAGTGCCTGGCAGGACAAGGTGGATGCCATCCTGCTCGCCTACATGCCGGGACAGGAGGCGGGCCATGCGGTGGCGGACTTGCTGTCCGGGGTGGTCAATCCCAGCGGCAAGCTGACCCAGACCTTCCCGGTCAGCTACCTGGATGTGCCCTCGTCTGCGGGCTTCCCGGGCACTGATACCGATGGGGATGGCACCCTGGACACCCACTACTACAACGAGGGCATCTATGTCGGCTATCGCTATTACGCGACCTTCGGCAAAGGGGTGAACTATCCCTTCGGCCACGGCCTCTCCTACACCCAGTTCGACTACAAGAACACGGCGATACAGAGCAATACGCTATCTGCGGCAGGAGGGAAAGTGACCCTGACCACCACCGTCTACAACAGCGGTAGCGTCTCTGGCAGGGAGGTGGCCCAGGTCTATGTGGCGGCCCCGGCCGGGACCCTGGGCAAACCGGCTATCGAGCTCAAGGCCTTTGCCAAGACCAAGCTGTTGCCGGCGGGCGCCAGCGAGACCCTGAGCTTCGAGATCCCGGCCAGCTGGCTCGCCAGCTTCGACAACGCCAACAACGAGTGGATCATCGAGCCCGGCACCTACAAGGTCTATGTCGCTCCCTCTTCCGAGGTGGCGGCCATAGCGCCGCAGACCTTCACGGTGAGCAGCAAGCTGGTGGTCAGCAAGACCACGCCGGGGGCGCTGGCGCTGCCGGCCGGGGTGACGGAAGCCTCTTTCGAAACGCAGTATTGAGAGGGAAAATTGGGGGGAGCCTTGCTCCCCCTTGTCGATCGGGCCTGCAAGGTCTGACGCCTAAGCCGCCCGGCAGGTGAGCCTATTTCTTCTGCTGCAGGGTCGAGATCTGCTTGTTCAGGGCCTCCATCTCGCTCTGGTGACGGCGGGTCATGGCCTGTATCTCGGCGGCGGAACGCTTTTCGCCAGCACCATCGGCCTGAGATGACGTTGTTCCCGTCAGTTGCTCGTTGTACCTGGTGATCTCGTTGTTCATCTTCAGGGTCTTGGCCTCAGCTTCGGCGCGAAGAACCTCCAGTTGGCGCTGCTTTTGGCTAGTGGCGAGATTTTTTTCAATCGCCTGCGTCTGCTTGCTGGCCTCTGCCACCACCTCTGCTGGCGGGGTGTAGATCCGCAGATCCATGGGCTTGGCGTCACCGGTACAGGGGATATCGCTGAAGGTGATCTTGCCGTTGACGGTGCATTGGTAGACACCGGCCTGGAGTGACAGCGGGATGGCGGCAATCAAGGTACCAAGGCAGATGGCCAGAATGCGTGACATAGATACCTCCTTGAATCCTATTCCTGCACGGTAGTACTAGGGGCTGGGCTGCGGTCTCGCCAGCATCTTCGGGTACTGCCAACAACAGGGGGTACTTGAAACAATAGTCTCTTCATAGGGTCACTCCATTTCAAATCTCGTATTGCGCATCCATGCCGTTATCCTGGGTCGCCACCAGGCCCCTGAAGGGGGGCTCTCCTGCCGGTTTTCCCCGCGCTTCAACACATCAGAGCACCATAACGGGCCACAATGAGGTATCTTATGCCCCGATTTCATTCATTTAACGGTGTCGAGACCCCCTATGATCATCAAACCCAAGGTTCGCGGCTTTATCTGTACCACCACTCACCCGGTCGGTTGTGAAGCCAATGTTCGTCGCCAGATTGCTTACACCCAGGCCAAGGGCACCATCGAGCATGGTCCCAAGAAGGTACTGGTGATCGGCGCCTCCACCGGTTACGGCCTGGCCTCGCGCATTGCCACTGCCTTCGGCTCCGGCGCCGCCACCATAGGCGTCTTCTTCGAGAAGCCGAGCTCCGAGACCAAGACGGGCTCCGCCGGCTGGTACAACTCCGCCGCCTTCGACAAGGCCGCCAAAGAGGCCGGCCTGTACGCCAAGAGCATTAACGGCGATGCCTTCTCCAACGAGTGCCGCGCCAAGGTGATCGAACTCATCAAGGCCGATCTCGGCCAGATCGATCTGGTGGTCTACTCCTTGGCCTCGCCGGTACGCAAGATGCCGGATACCGGTGAAGTGGTGCGCTCCGCGTTGAAACCCATCGGCGAGACCTACACCACCACCGCCATCGATACCAACAAGGATCAGATCATCACCGCCACCGTCGAGCCGGCGAACGAGGAAGAGATCCAGAACACCATCACCGTCATGGGCGGTCAGGACTGGGAGCTGTGGATGGCGGCCCTGCGTGACGCGGGCGTGCTGGCGGACGGCGCCAAGTCCGTTGCCTACTCCTACATCGGTACCGATCTGACCTGGCCCATCTACTGGCATGGCACCCTGGGCCGCGCCAAGGAAGATCTGGACCGCGCCGCCAGCGCCATCCGTGGCGATCTCAAGGCCAAGGGCGGCACCGCTCACGTGGCCGTGCTGAAATCCGTGGTGACCCAGGCCTCCAGCGCCATTCCGGTGATGCCGCTCTACATCTCCATGGCCTTCAAGATCATGAAGGAGAAGGGCATCCACGAAGGCTGCATGGAGCAGGTTGACCGCATGCTGCGCACCCGCCTCTATGGCGAGGAGCTGGTGCTGGACGAGCAGGCCCGCATCCGCATGGATGACTGGGAGCTGCGTGACGACGTGCAGCAGACCTGCCGCGATCTCTGGCCCTCCATCACCACCGAGAACCTGTCCACGCTTACCGACTACACCGGTTACAAGCAGGAGTTCCTGCGCCTGTTCGGCTTCGGTCTGGATGAGGTGGATTACGATGCGGACGTGAACCCGGACGTGCGCTTCGACGTGGTCGAGCTCTGATCTTGACTCTGTCTAGTCCTGAAATAGGTTTACACATTTTCGTCTAGCTTCACGTGACTCAGAACCCCCGATGCACCGCATCGGGGGTTCTGTATTTCAACGCATGATGCGGTCGCTCCAGGTTGTAAATATCCA